>JAFYET010000143.1 GCA_017544125.1 Ruminococcus sp.
CCCTTGACCTGCAAGCCCTTTTTGAGGAAAAGGGCTTGACCCCAAAACCTTCTTGTGTTTTTGTTATCCCTACAACTATCGGTAACAGGTTCTTCACCCATTAAGCACAGCGTACAGGGCTTGCATTATCTTCTTTTCCCGTCTGGAGACCTGCACCTGGGTCATACTGAGGGCGGAGGCGGTGGCGGATTGGGTCTTATTCTCGAAATAGCGCATATACACGAGCTTTCTGTCATTACTATCAAGGCGGGAGAGGGCTTCGTAGAGGGCGAGGCGGTCGGTTATCTCGGTATCGGGGGCGGGGGTGGGGATATCCGTCTGGTGCTCGCCGTCGTCGTCCCACTCGGTAAGGCTCACGGCAGGGCGGGCGGAGGCTATGGCTTCGGTGACAAGCTCCTCGCTCTCGCCGAGGGCGGCGGCAAGCTGCGGCACGGTGGGCTCTATGCCGGTATCGCAGAGAATACGCTCACGCTCTCTTGCCACACGCAGGGAAAGCTCCTTTAGCGGGCGGGAGACCTTGACCTGACCGCCGTCACGGAACAGTCGTCTTATCTCGCCGAGGATAACGGGAACGGCGTAGGTGGAGAACCTGACACCCCGCCCCTCATCAAAGCCCCTTGCCGCCTTGACGAGCCCCAGCGACCCTGCCGAGAACAGCTCATCATACTCAATCCCACGCCCACGCAGGCGGTTGGCGCACAGGCGCACAAGCCCCATATTATCCTTAACGAGGGCATCTATTCTATCGTCTGTCACGGGGGATTACCTTTTATATATGTATTTTTCGAGGGTGAGGGTGGTGCCTTTGCCGGGGGCGCTCCTGACCCTGAGCTTATCGCAGAAGCTCTGCATTATGGCAAAGCCGAGACCTGCACGCTCCTCCTCGGGGGCGGTGGTGAAAAGCGGCTCCATAGCCTTTGTGATATCCTCGATACCTGCGCCCTTATCCTTTATAAGAATTTTAGCCCTGCCGCTGTCAAAGAGCTTTATTTCAAGGGTGACGAGCCCATGGGTATTACGGTAGCCGTGGACGATAGCGTTTGTCACACCCTCGGAGACGGCGGTCTTAAGCTCGGCAATGACCGAAACATCAGCCCCCTCGGCGGCAAGAAAGCCGCTGACAGCGAGCCTTGCGAGCCCCTCGTTCTCGGAATGAGAGGGGAATACGAGCTTTATATGGTTTTTAAGCGTTTTCATTATTATCACTCCTTTACTGTGCCGCTATGGGCGGTATAGACTATCCTGACGATACGCTCGACCGAGGCGAGGCGGATAAGGCGCTCGATAGGCGGGGTAGGGTTAGCTATGAGCAGGTCGGCACCCATATCGTGCATACGCTTATAGCGCCCCATAACAAGCCCGATGCCCGATGAATCCATAAATGTAACGCCCGAAAAATCGAGCACCAGCAGGGCGGGGCGGTATTTAGTCACCGCAATATCGGTCTGCTCTCTTATGGGGCGGGTATTATGGTGGTCAAGCTCGCCTTTTAAAAAGACGCTCAATATACGCCGCTCGGCGCAGTAGTTGATAGTGGGAAGCATAGGGGACTCCTTTCTTAATGCATTATGCATTGTATGCGGTTATGCAAGAATATGAAATCAAATCTGAAAATATTATACTGCCTGTCCGAGGGGGATTTGGTCGAAAACGGGGCGCAAAAACATGGGGCAAATGTAAATTTTTTGAAAAGAATCGGAAGGGAGTTAATCAAAATGGCATTTTGACGGGATTTCTTTGAAAACTTGTTTAAACAGTTCTTGCATAATACACAAATATTTCTTTTACGGGTTGTGCAAAAGATACAAAGGTAAAAATCGCCCAAAAAAATTCAAACTAAAACGTTTACGCCGCCTTGACAAAAAGTCTTGTAATTGGTATAATTAAGATTAGCTAAATAAGCCCTTTTTGATGATTTTTACTAAAAGTTAAGTAAATTTCCACAAGGATAAATGCAAAAATTGAACAATTTAACTATAACATGAGCAGCCGTGAGGGTATTATGGCTGTATGTACAAAATGCACAAGCTATCATGTCTGCGGGAACGGTACGCATATATTAACCAATGTACCGGTTTTTTTAGCGGCGTTATGTGACAGCGGCGTGAGGGGAATGTGCGTTTTCTGAGGTAAGTATATGGGCAAAAGCGATTTACAAAGCTCTGTGATCCTGGAAGCCAAGGACGTAGGGCGGGATTTTAAAATAGGCGACGGCAGCGTCGTTTCGGCGCTCAAGGGCATAAATGCCGAGATAGAGAAGGGCACGCTCACGATACTGAGGGGGCGCTCGGGCAGCGGGAAGACCACGCTGATAAACATTCTCGGCGCACTTGACAAGCCCACAAGGGGCAGCGTTATTTTCGACGGGAAGGACATCACGAAGTTAGGCGAAGCCAAACGTGATGACCTGCGGCGATATGAAATGGCGTTTGTGTTCCAGTCGGTAGCTTTGATGTCGGGAATGACGGCATATGAAAATGTTGAGTTCGGGCTGAGGCTCGCAGGGTATCCTTACAAGATGAGGGACAAGCGGGTAAAGGAAGTGCTCGAAAACGTAGGTCTTGGCAAGAGAATGCACCACAGACCGCCGGAGATGTCGGGCGGTGAGCAGCAGAGGGTGGCTATTGCAAGGGCGATAGCGCACAACCCGAAGATAATCTTTGCTGACGAGCCGACGGCGGAGCTTGACACGGCAACGGGGCTCCATGTGGTAAAGCTCTTCAAGGAGCTGGTGGCGAGGCACGGCATGACGATAATCATGACTACTCACGACCCGAGCATGGTAGACATTGCCGACAAGGTATACACTTTAGAGGACGGTGAGACAGTTGAGTGAAGTGACCGCCGTTAATGAAGAGATGACCGCCGACAGCGGCGAATACATGATAAGATGCGAGAATTTAGTTAAGATATACAAGACCGATGAGGTAGAGGTAGTGGCTTTGCAGGGGCTTGACCTTGATGTAAAGAAAGGCGAGCTGATGGCGATAGTCGGCAACTCGGGAAGCGGCAAATCGACGCTTCTGAATATGCTCGGGGGGCTTGACAGACCCTCGGCGGGGAGCCTTTACATCGACGGGAAGAACCTTTTGAAATTCTCGGACAAGGACTATATGCAGTACAAGCGGGAGACTGTGGGGTTTGTATGGCAGAACAATGCGAGGAACCTCATACCGTATCTCACGGCACAGCAGAACGTTGAGATGCCCATGATACTCTCATCTAAAAAGGAGAGGAAGGCAAGGGCAGCGGAGCTGCTTGGCAAGGTGGGGCTCTCCCACAGGAAAAATTCAAGGCTTGATCAGATGTCGGGCGGTGAACAGCAGCGTGTGGCGATAGCCATTGCGCTTGCCAACAACCCACGGCTTCTGCTTGCAGACGAGCCCACGGGCTCGGTAGATACAAAGACCTCGAACATGATACTTGATATTTTCAAGGAGCTTAACCGCACCGAGGGCATCACGGTAGTGATAGTCACCCACGATGTAAAGCTCGCAAACCACATTGACCGTGTGGTGGCTATCAGGGACGGGCGAACGAGCTCGGAGATAGTAAGGAAACGCTCCTACAAGGCTGAGCTTGATGAAATGGGCGATATGCTCACACCTGATGAAGAGGGTGAGGAGCAGACGCACGAAGAGCTTGCCGTACTTGACCGCTCGGGAAGGCTTCAGATACCCAAGGAACACTTGGAGGCTATGGGGCTGCACGGGGGCGACAGAGTAAGGGTAGAGCTTGACAGTGACGGGCAGGGGATAAGGCTGATACCGCCGTCATGAAGGAAGCAGGAGGTATAAGGCAGGCAAAGGCTTGCGGCTTTTTGCTTTGGAAACAAGTAATATACCGTTTGGGTGAAATATCAGCAAATTAAGTAAGAAAGGTGGACTAAACAGTGAAACACACAGGGTTTAGGCGCATTGCTTCGTCGGCTCTGGCGGCTGCGATAGTGCTTTCCATGACACCCGCTGCGCTTGCAGATGATACTGCGGGCAGCGAAGCGTCGGCAGCTTTGGTAGATGCTGCCAAGAGGGAAAACACATACAGTGCATATCTTAAAAGGTATGCTGATGCAGAACGCCCGGGTGAAGAAGCAACAGTCTACGGCAAGGACTTCAAGGCTGTGGACGGTTCGGACATTACCTGTTCGGTCGAGTCGGTTGACGGAAAGGACAGCGTATTCAAATGGGCGAGCCAGACAGGTCAGGTGGACTTTACCGTAAACATTCCCAAGACAGGTCTTTATTTTGCGGAGATAAGCTATGAGGCGCTCGAGGGCACTACCTCGGACGTTGAGTTTGCTTTGCGCATTGACGGAAAGACCCCATATGCGACAGCAGAGCGTATCACGCTGCCGAAGGTCTGGGTAAACGAATCGGGCGACGAGATCAAGCAGGACACGAAGGGCAACGACATACGCACCGCTCAGAGAGAGGAAGTTATGTGGCAGGTGAAGGACATCGAGGACATCGACGGTCTTTCAAACGAGCCGCTGGCATTCTACATGGAGCAGGGCACACACACCATCACGCTTGATTCCGAGAAGGCTCAGTTTGCGATAGAATACATCAAGTTCCACAATCACGAGGCTCTCAAGGGCTATGACCCCGACGCAGTTGATCACGACATGGCATCGGGTCAGAGGATAACTCTCGAGGGCGAGCTTGCAAAATACAAGTCGTCAAAGACACTGTTCCCCACCTCGGACAATACATCCTACATGACCTCCTCCTCCAACGGCTCATCGCCGACGAAGGAAAAGTACAACACCATAGGCGGTCAGGGCAACTGGAACAAATCTACCGAATCAGTTACATGGGAGTTCAACGTAGACGCAGCAGGCTGGTACAAGGTAGGCATAAGAGCCAGACAGGACCAGATGCGTGGTATGTACTCCAACAGAAGGCTTTATATAAACGGTGAGGTACCCTGCAAGGAAGCTGACCAGATAAAGTTCTTCTATGACACCGAATGGAACGTCACAACACCTGCTATGGGCGATGAGACGGTATACTTCTATCTCGAATCGGGCAAGAACACTCTTACGCTCGAGGCTATTCCCGGCGAGATAGGCGAGATAATGGACGAGATCGACGATATTGTTTACAATACAAACAGCTATTACAGACAGATACGTCAGATCACAGGTCCTTCACCCGACGAATATAACAACTACAACATAGACAAGGCACTTCCTGACTGCATCAAGGACTTTGAGAAGTTCTCAAAGCAGCTGATAGATGCACAGAAGAAGATAGAGAGCCTTTCAGGCACAGGCGGTACCGAGGCGGTAACGCTGAGAACAATGTCGATAATACTTGACAAGTGTGTTGACAAGCCTGACAGGATACCCTCTATGATGTCACAGATCAAGGACAACATCACGGCTGTTTCGGCGTGGGTAACACAGTACCGCTTCCAGCCGCTTGAGGTCGATATGATAGAGCTCTGCACAAAGGACGAGGATTTCACATCTACCGACAGCTCGTTCTTCAAGGGTCTTTCCTACGGCTTCTCCAAGTTCATAGGCTCATTCTTTGAGGATTACAACTCGCTTTCAGACCTTGATGAGGACTCGAGCGACGTTATGACAGCCTGGATAACCACAGGCCGTGACAACGCAAAGATAGTTACAAACCTTATAAACAACGAATACAACCTTACAGCAAACACCAAGATAAACGTTAAGCTCGTTGTCGGCGGTATAGTTGAGGCAACATTCTCGGGCAAGGGTCCTGACATAGCGCTCTTCCTCGGAGGTGACTACCCGATACAGCTTGCGGCGAGGGACGTTCTAGTCGATCTGTCGAAGATGGACGGGTTTGACGACGTAATCAAGAACTTCTCGAAGGACGCAACGGTGCTTTACCAGTACAACGGCGGCACATACGGCATACCTCTCGAGCAGCAGTTCCCGATGCTCTTCTACCGCTCGGATATCCTTGAAGAGTACAACATCGACCCTGAGACAGACCTTGCTACATGGGACGGGCTGATAAACGTTCTTCCCGCACTCCAGCGTAACTACATGGAGGTAGGTCTGATACTTGCTCAGATGGGCTCGGCAGGCGTTACACAGATCTCGGCTACCACCGAGGCAGGCAACACCTTCGCTATGCTGCTTTTACAGCAGGGCATGAACTATTATAATGAGGATCAGACAAAGACCAACTTTGACACAAACGAGGCTGTAAACGCATTTGACAAGTGGACTAAGTTCTACACCACATACAGCTTCTCGCAGACATACGACGCATTCACACGTTTCAGAATGGGCGATATGCCTATCATCATCAACAACTACGGCTTTGCTAACCAGCTTGCAACTGCTGCACCCGAGATCAAGGGCTGCTGGAACTTCCAGCCTGTTCCCGGCACGGTACAGCCAGACGGCTCTATCAACCACGCAGCAAGCTCGGCAGGCGCAGGTGTTGTAATATTCAAGACAGCACCCAATGTTGACGATGCATGGGATTTCGTAAAGTGGTTCACTTCCACAGAGACACAGACAGCATACGGTCAGGACATCGAGGCAGTTCTCGGTACACTCGGTCGTTACGCTTCTGCAAACGTTGAGACTCTCGGTCAGCTCTCATGGACGACTTCTGAGTACGCCAAGCTCAGAGAGCAGCTCGATTCACAGGTAGAGATACCCGTAATACCTGCTTCCTACGGCGTAACAAGAAACCTTATGAACGCATTCAGACAGGTAGTTAATGATGCTGACAACGCAAGAGACACACTCTTCTGGTACAACAAGGACATCAACGACGAGATCAAGCGTAAGCTCGAAGACCTTGATATGTACGACTATGACAAGGAATAAAGGAGGGAGTTATTGATATATGGCTAAGAATAATGCCGGCGGACAGCAAGTCCCGATGAACAAGGCAGGCAAATGGGCATATACGTGGCACATGGTCAAGGTCAACAAGGCCGCTTACGGGCTGCTGGCTCCCTTTATGATTCTGTTCACGATATTCCTGATAGTGCCGATCATAATGAGTCTGCCTATAGGTTTCACAAACTTCAACATGGTACAGTTCCCCAAATTCGTGGGTCTGTCAAACTTCAAGACACTGTTTCTTAACGACGAGGTATTCCTTATAGCTATAAGAAATACTCTCATATTCGCAGTATTCACCGGTCCTTTCTCATACATACTCAGCTTCATACTTGCATGGCTGATAAATGAGATGCACCCGGTACTCAAAACGTTCTTCACATTCGTATTCTACGCACCTTCAATGACCACATCGGTTTATGTAATCTGGCAGCTGATCCTTTCGGGTGACGCTAACGGCTACATCAACTCGGTAATGATGGACATTGGTATATTCACACAGCCTGTACAGTTCCTTACAGACACCAAGTACATTCTCGGCGTATGTATAGTAGTTCAGCTGTGGATCTCAATGGGTGCGGGCTTCCTTGCACTTCGTGCGGGCTTCCAGAACATCGACCCTTCGATGTACGAGGCAGGCGCTATCGAGGGCATCAAGAACAGATGGCAGGAGCTTTTCATGATAACCATTCCTTCGATGGGTCCTCAGCTCCTCTTCGCAGCTGTTCTTCAGATATCCTCTTCATTCACGGTAGGTGCCGTAGGTCAGGCACTTGTAGGTCTTCCTTCATCTGACTATGCAGCACACACTATCATGAACCACGCAACTGACTACGGCTACATCCGTTTCGAGATGGGCTACTCGGCGGCAATATGCTTTGTACTGTTCGCAGCCATGCTGCTTGCAAACAAGGGCATCAATTCACTGCTCGCCAAGTATCTTGACTAAGGGAGGTGAGTATACGAAATGGCAAGAAAAAAGAGAAAGGTCTCTATTGAAAAGCTGAAGGTAAAGGACAAAAAGAAAAACGTCAACAAATCCCTCGGCGGTGACATAGCGATATTCGTATTCCTGTGTCTGCTTGGCTCATTTATGCTGTTCCCTCTGTATTACTCACTGGTACAGTCAATAAAGCCGGTTGAAGAGCTGTTCGTATTCCCGCCTAAGCTCTATGTACTCAACCCGACTACCAAGAACTTCTCAGACCTGGTAAACATAGCATCAAATATGTGGGTGCCGCTTTCAAGATACATCTTCAACTCGGTATTCATAACAATAGTAGTCTGCACCTGCAACATCTTCGTAAGCTGCTGCGCTGCATTCTCGCTTGCAAAGTGCAAGTTCCCGGGCGTAGGCTTCTTAAACAAGCTGATAGTTACCGCCCTTCTGTTCTCGTCTCAGGCTACATGGATCATGACCTTCCTGGTACTTTCCAAGCTCGGACTTATCGACACATACGGCGCACTTATTCTCCCGAATATAGCAACGCCTCTCGGTCTGTTCCTTATGAGACAGAGTATGTCAACGATTCACGACTCAATGATAGAGGCTGCCAAGATGGACGGCGCAGGCCTCTTCAGGATATGCTGGCAGATAGTTGTTCCCAACTCGAAGCCTGCGATCATGACGCTTATAATCTTCGCATTCCAGGGCGCATGGAATATGCAGGGCGGCGTTCTTATCTACTCGGAAGAGCTTAAGACCCTCCCTACAATAGTACAGCAGATATCAATGACCGGTCTTTCCCGTCAGGGCGCTGTTTATGCAGCGGCAGTCGTACTGCTTATCCCGCCGCTCGTTGTATTCCTCCTCGCACAGAGCCAGGTTATGGAAACAATGGCTAACTCGGGTATCAAGGATTGATAACAGAGCACTGACACAATTATAAAAGGAAAAAGGTGAAACGAATGTCAATAAGAAAAAAGATCAAAAGAATCCTCACTCTTGCTTTGACAGCCTCACTTTGCTCGGTCATGACGATGACGGCGTTTGCCGATGAGCCTTACAATTCATACAGCTACGACTCGTGGGAGCAGCCTGTTCCCTCGCAGAGCGCATACAGGATATCAAGAACGATAACCGGTTATGAGCTGGGGCTCTCACAGCTGCGTGACCCGTCAAGCCCATTCTATGTGAGCGATGATGCGGTGATAACGCTTTCCGGCGCAAAGGATCTGTTCTGTGACGAGGACGCCAGAGAATTCTGGATAGCCGACACGGGCAACCACAGGATATTCAGAACAGATGAGGATTTCAAGCTCAAGGGCGTTTACTACGGAGTAAGCGGCAAGAGCGAGATAAACAAGGACGAGGCAACAGGGCTCTCGAACTTCAACGAGCCTATGGGCTTATACGTCAAGACAAGTATGTACACCAACGAGAAGATGGTATACATAGCCGACAACAAGAATGCAAGAGTAGTTAAGGCTAAGCTGACCACAGGCAACACTCTTGAGCTTGTTGAGGAATACACCAAGCCTGAGAAGGGACTCTACACACAGACGACCTTCAACCCCTCAAAGGTAATTGCAGACAACGCAGAGAACGTATACTGCGTAGTTACCTCGGTAAACACGGGTGCGGTAATGTTTGCAAGAGACGGCTCGTTCACGGGCTTCTACGGTGCCAACAGAGTTGAAGTTACTGCAAAGGTAATCGCTCAGACACTGTGGAGAAAGATAGCATCGAATGACCAGATAAACGCTATGGAGCGTAACGTTCCGGCAGAGTTCAATAACTTTGACATCGACGATGAGGGCTTTATCTACACTGTAACAGAGAAGGGCAACACCTCCACCGACGCAGTTAAGAAGCTCAACTCCGCAGGCTACAACATCTGGAACAACAATTCGGGCAACGAGTACAAGTTCGGCGATATAACAGACGCTGTATGGGACTCGGTATCAAACAAGAAGCACAACAAGATGCTCACTGACATAGTTGTTGACAAGTTCGGCAGAATGAACGTGCTCGACTTTGAAACGGGAAGAGTTTTCCAGTACGACAAGAATGCTAACCTTATATGCATCTTCGGTACAAAGACCTCCTCGGCAGACCAGAGAGGCTCATTCTCACAGCCCAACGCCGTTGAGACGCTCGGCGAGAACGTTTATGTGATAGACGGTGCCAAGAACGACATTACGGTATTCACAACAACGACCTTCGGTCAGCAGGTACACAAGGCAGTCAACCTCTACGATGAGGGCAAGTACACAGACGCAGTTCCTTACTGGAACAACGTAATGGACAGAGACGGCCTTTACACACTCGCATACATCGGCATGGGCAAGGCTTCCCTTAACCAGGAGAAGTACACTGAGGCGCTTGATTACTTCAAGACAGCATACGACAGAAAGGACTACGACAAGGCCTTCAAGTATGCAAGAGAGGACTTCTTAAGGGATCACTTCACTGCGATAATAATCATCATTGCGGTACTTATAGTACTCCTTATAGTAAGAAAGATACTTATTCACAAGGGTATTATAGTTATCCATGAGCGTGAAAGAATTTAAGGGGGGGAAAATTATATGTATGAATATTCCACTATAGGGTGGCTCAAGCATTGTATTTTCCATCCTGTTGAGGGGTTTGAGGACCTTCGCTGGAAGAAGAAGGGCTCTATCCCCGTAGCGATCACGATAGTTGTATTCCTGTTCATAGCTATGGTGGTAGACCACCAGCTCACAGGCTTTGCATACAACATGAACTATGTTAAGGTATTCAACGTAGTACCGCTGCTGGTACAGTCGGTAGTATACTTTTTAACATGGGTAGTAGGCAACTGGGCGCTTTGTACGCTGCTCGACGGTGAGGGTACTTTCAAGAAGATCTTCATCTACTCGGCTTACGCACTCGTTCCCTACATCGTCTGCACGTTTATAGCAGTTATACTCTCAAACGTGCTGATCAGAGATGAATCCATATGGATAGTAGCTGTTCAGTGGCTGGGCATGGGCTGGTCGATCATACTTATGATACAGGCTATGAGAGCTGCTCACCAGTACTCATTCGGCAAGACGCTTGTTTCGATGGTAGGCACTGTTATAGTAATGCTTCTCATACTTTTCCTTGCAGTGCTTCTCATCTCGCTGTTCCAGCAGCTTTATGTATTCATCTATCAGATCTATACGGAAATACTTTACAGAGTCAGAGGCTAACTTACAGAAACGGTGGTGTAAAATAAATGCATAACAGAAATTATAAAAAGGCTATAGTTTTTGCGTTAGTTCTTACAATGCTGATGCCTCTGGGCTCGGTTGTCGCTTCCTCCTCTGATGACAGTGCGTCTGATGAGAAGGTAGCAGCTCAGGCTGCTGACGACAAGGCTGAAAAGAGTGAAGACACCGAGGGCGCTGAGGGCGACGATGCCGAGGCTGCTGACGGTGAAGAGGAAAAGGACGAGGACGACAAGGACGACAAGAAGGATGACAAGAAGGAAGAAGAGGCTGAGCCCCTGATAACAGATGACGAGGCTGCTCATCTTGAATCCTGCGAGGTCGCTGCCGAGAACGACAAGTTCATACTCTATTCAGACAAGGAAAACGAAAGAATAGGCCTTTATGTAAAGGAAAGCGGTCAGTATTGGTGGTCAAGCCCTGTTAACACATGGAGCGATCAGTCGATAGTTGACGAGGCAAAGGGCAACACGATGAAGAACGCTCAGAGAAAGCAGGTATCATCGAGCCTTGTTATCTCATACGCTGACCTTTTACAGAGCAAGAGAAACGTTACCGATGTTTACTCGGCAAACGCTTCCAAAAACTTCAAGACAAACAAGAAGGGCGTTGTTGTAACATACAAGTTCAAAAAGAACTCGGGCGGGTTCAAGATACCCGTTCACTACGAGCTTGACGACCAGGGGCTTTACGTTTACGTAGACACCAAGGAAGTTGAAGAGCCCGATACAAACTCTATCGACGGCAAGATACTCACAAGGATAACCTTTGCACCTTACTTCGGCGCTCAGGCACCTGCTGAGATAGACGGAACACCGATAGAGGGATACATGATAGTTCCCGACGGAAGCGGCGCTGTCATCAACTACAACAACGGCAGATCGAATTACCCTGACTTCGAGCAGGTGGTTTACGGCAGAGACTATACTCCCGTTCCGCTTTCGGCACCGAGAGTAACACAGCAGGCTATGATGCCTGTGGCTGCGACCGTTAAGGGCGGCAGCGGTCTTGTACTGGTAGCTACCGACGGTGACTCATACGTTACCACAAATGCTCAGGTAACAGGGCAGAACAAGCAGGCATTCAACAACGTATACTTCACCTTCACGGTAAGAAGCACCGACCAGTTCTACATGAGCGGTGACTCGACCAACAGGCTGACAGTTTACGAAAAGGGCAAGATAAAGACCGAGAGAGTAGGCGTTCACTACTACCCCGTAACAGGGCAGAAGGGTGAGAATGTAAACTATGCAGACTGTGCAGCAGTTTACAGAGACTACCTCATAAAGGAGAAGGGTCTTGAAAAGAAGACTGAGGCCGGCAAGACACCGCTTTACGTAGACCTCTACGGCGGCGTTCTGAAGCAGACATCTATCCTGGGTCTTCCCTTTGACCTGAAGACCGAGATAACCGGCTTCAAGCAGGCAAGCGACATTGTTGACCAGCTCAAGGAGAACAACATCGAGGATATCGTTGTTAACTACAATGACTGGACAAACAAGGCTATAAACAAGAAGATATCCACCGAGGCTGAGGCGTCGGGTACACTGGGCGGCGAGGACGACTTCAAGGACTTCCTCGGCAAGGACGGCATAACAGTTTACCCGTCGATGGACAACACCCAGATGAACTCCAGCTCATGGGGCTACATGACGCTGACAAGCACAGCGATAAGAATATCCAACGCTTATTCAAGGCAGAGCAAGTATTCATACGCATTCGGTGTTGCTGAGGTGGGCGTTTCACCCGCACTTCTCTCACCTTCCAAGTACAATCAGGTATTTGATGAGATGATAAGCAGCTACAAGGAAGAGGGAATAGAGAACATAGGCTTTGGCGACTATGCAAACAAGCTCTCGAGCGACTTCTCGACAAAGAACACCTCGGTAAGAGACAACACGATGAAGACACTCATCGAGGGTTATGAGAAGGCAAAGAGCGATGTGGGCGGCGGTATCATTGCCGACTCGGCAAACGCTTACATCATTCCCTATGCAGACCATATCACAAACGTGCCTGTATACTCTTCGGGCTTCAATGTTACCGATTATGACATACCCTTCTACCAGATGGTAGTTCACGGCTATGTACCTTACTCGGGCAAGCCTATAAACGCAAGCTCGAACAGCGACGAGATGTTCATGCTCAGCTTAGCGGCAGGCTCGAACGTACACTACGATATGATCTATGAGGATGCGTCGGTGCTTCAGGATACTGAGTACAACGACCTCTACTATGCACACTATTCGGGCTGGGTTCCGCACGCTGCTGCTGAGTACGACCTCACCAAGCAGATACTCTCGGGCGTAAGCGATATGACCATCAAGAAGTATGAAAGAAGCGCTGACGGCACCGAGCTCAAGACCGTTTACACAAACGGCAGCAAGGACGTTGAAGTCAGGATCAACATGAGAAACGCTACGGCAACTGTTGACGGAAAGACTTACGATCTGAGCGAAGCATTAAGTGAAGGAGGGTTGAACGGCTGATGAGTAACGAGATAATGGAAAACGAAATACTCGATGAGGCATCTGAGGCTGTGGAAGAAGCGCAGCAGCAGGTCGAGGAAGCAGCCGAGGAGCAGCCCGAGGTCACAATGAGCTCGGAGGCATTTGAGGAAAAGATCTCACGTGCCGCTGCACCCGTAAAGCAGAAGGGTATGAAGATACCCTACGAAAGAAGAAAGGCACTCTACGGCTACGGCTTTATAGCGCTGTGGTTCATAGGCACCATTTACTTCTTCATTATACCGCTTGTTGAATCGCTTATCTACTCGTTCAACAAGACACAGCCTGTAAACGGCGAGATGAAGATGGAATACGTAGGCCTTGACAACTACGTTTACGCTTTCAGAAAGGACGTTGACTACTCGCCCGCTCTGGTGGCAATGCTCAAGGATACGGCACTTAAGACACCGCTTATACTTATCTTCTCGATATTCGTAGCGGTTATCCTTAACCAGAAGTTCAAGGGAAGAACTCTTGCAAGAGCTATATTCTTCCTGCCGGTTATCATAGCTACCGGCCCTGTTATCGACATCATCAACGGTAACATGAGCACAGGCGGCTATGCAGGCGGTTCTGAGCAGTTCAGCTCGATGTTTGAAGCCAACCTCGTTGATGAGCTTCTTAACTTCCTTGGCGTTTACAACATTTCAGACTCACTGACCGAGATCATAAGCTCGGTAGTAAGTGACATCATGAACCTGGTATGGAACTCGGGTATCCAGATACTCCTCTTCCTGTCGGCATTGCAGGGTATACCTACATCTGCAAAGGAAGCCGCAAACATGGAAGGTGCTACTGCATGGGAGTATTTCTGGAAGATAACCATTCCCTACATAAGCCCTATGATCCTTGCAAGCATCGTTTATACCGTTGTTGACTCGTTCGTTGATCCTTCTAACGATGTCATGCTTCTGGTACTTACCAAGTCATCGAGCTGGGAGCACGGTATGATGGCAGCTATGGCATGGAGCTACTTCGCTATAGTCGGCGTAGTTCTCGGCATTGTCGTTGTCATAGTAAACAAGGTCGTATATTACGAAGTAGAGTAAGGGGGTGGAGTAATTGGCAACTAAAAAAGAAGAAAAGCAGTTTGAAAAAGAGCGTAAAAAAGCTCAAAAGGCTCGTATGAAGCGCATGAAGGAGCAGGGCATAGAGAACTTTCTTACCCCCGACCAGATACGCTACAACAGACGTAAGGCGCTGATAGACTCCATCTGGCCTATATTCAGGTTCCTTATCCTGTTCGGTCTTGGCTTCATCATACTCTACCCAATGATATTCATGATATCAACGGCATTCAGACCCAGTGAGCAGATGAACGACCCGTCAATCATCTGGCTGCCGAAGAGTCTGACAATGAAGAACATTGAAGACGTATGGAAGGTAATGGACTTTGGCAACACAGCCATCAACACCGTTATCCTCAACCTCATAGCATCGGTTCTGGAGGTTCTCTCCTGCTCGATCACAGGCTACGGCTTCGCAAGATTCAAGTTCAAGTTCAAGGGTTTACTGTTTGCGATAGTAACACTCATGATCATAGTTCCCCCGCAGATCATCACGATACCGCTGTTCATGCAGTATTCGTTCGGCTGGATAACTGTTTTAAAGGGCGGCGAGTCGCTCATAAACAGCCCGCTGACAATGTATCTGCCGGCTATATTCGCAAACGGCATAAGAGGCGGTCTGTTCATCTACATATTCCGCCAGTTCTTCAGAGGGCTCCCCAAGGAGCTTGAAGACGCAGCTTATCTTGACGGCTGCGGACCTTTAAGGACTTACGTACAGGTAATGATACCTAACGCTAAGACCTCATTCCTGACAGTATTCCTGTTCGCAATAGTTTGGTACTGGAACGACTTCTACATCTCGTCCTCGTACTTCACAAGAAACGACACCGTTGCGCTGATGCTCAAGAACCTGAATGCAACGCTCATTCAGGAACTCTTCTCAGGTCAGCAGGTGGGTATCAGGCAGATAATAGTTTGGCTCGAAGCCGGCTGTATCCTGTCAATAACGCCGATACTGATAATGTATGTATTCTTGCAACGATACTTCATCGAAGGTGTTGAGCGTTCGGGTATCACAGGTATCTGATCACAATACAAAGCTTCAAACCGCTCCCGGCTTTCGGGGGCGGTTTTCGTTTAGAGATAAGAGGTGAGAAGTAAGAGGCAGGAAAGCTCTTACGTCTTACCTCTTATCGCTTGCCTCTAAGTGTAAAAATGCCTAAAAAAAGCAACTATGTTCTCACGAAATTTAGCTTACGATTTTACATAAAACACTTGAAATAAATCATAAAATATGGTATGATTAAAATGATTGGAAAACAGGAAAGGGGCATTCCGATGGCGGAGCAGAAGGCGACCTCGCCGCCGATAAGAGCGAGAAATCAGCAAAGTGTCATATCTGCATTCTGCGTTTGTGCGGCTGTGGCTGTTTTTGTATGGATAATCATGACGGGGCTGAGCTTTGAGAAGATGCCTGCGGGCGGTGACGACAGCTCGGTTGTCGCAGTTGATAAAAACGAGAGCAAAGTCAAAAAAGACACCGACAGCAACGACGACAGCTCGGGAGATGACTCGCAGGGGGATGACTCTGAGCCTGAAGAGCCTGAGCACGGGCCGGCGGATTTCTCGGATGCTTGCTTTATAGGCGACTCGAGAACGGTGGGGCTTTCATACAATTCGGGCAAGCCTATGGCGACATTCTACTGCGCTACGGGTCTTAACGTATCATCGGTGCTCGATGAAGCAAATATCGAGCTTGACAACGGCAACATGGGCAACATCGTCGATGCGCTGAAGCAGAGGCAGTTTGCAAGAATATACATAAACTTCGGCATAAACGAGGTGGGCTGGCCTGATGTTGACAGCTTCCAGAGCGAGTATGAGGAGCTTTTGAACGCCGTTATAACTCATCAGCCCGATGCGAAGATATACGTTGAGGGCATTATTCCCGTAACTGCATCTAAGGACGCAGAGGGCTATCCCTTCACAAACGAGAACATCAGGACCTTTAACGTGGCTGTCAAGGCTGCTGCGGACAAGTGCGGTTGCACATACATAGACGTTAGCCCCGCACTGGTAGACGCTAACGGCTGTCTGCCCGAGGACGCTGCAACAGACGGCATACACATGACAAAGGATTATCTTGAAAAGTGGATAGCATATTTAGAGCAGAACACATAAAAAGAAAGGGAAGATATCAATGAAAAAGAAGATAGCACTTATTTTAGCGGTAATGACCATATTCGGCTGCGGGCTGACAGCCTGCGGTGATGAAAGCTCATCATCGGGCGGCAGCGGCAAGTCTGATTCACAGAGCGAGACACAGAGCGGCAAGAGCGTTACAGAAGTAGCTGACGAGCTCAAAGAAGGCATTGAGTTCAAGGATCAGCTCAACGAGCTTGGTCATGGTATGTACGACAAGCTGTACGGTCTTACCGACGATATGTACAAGGAAGGTAAGATATACATAGGCTCAGGCGGTGCAACTGCCGAGGAGATAGCTTGCTTTGAGGCAAAGGACGCTGACGGCGCTGCTAAGATAAAGGAATGCTTTGAAAAGAGAGTAGAGGATCAGAAGAAGGCTTTTGAGAACTACGTTCCCGAGGAGCTTGACAAGTTAGGCTCGGCTGTAATAGTTACAAAGGGCAACAGCGTTTATATGTGCATCTCGAACGACGATGCAAAGGCTAAGGAAATAATAGGCTAAAACGGCGGGGTAAGAGGTTTTACCGACCTCTTACCCTTGTTTGTGTTGTAAGTCAGGTAACAGGTATGGCGGAAACCGCAGCTGTTACCTGTTAACTGAATCAAGAGGAGACAACGCTTATGCTTTTTAGCAGTAATGTGTTTTTATATATGTTTTTGCCGCTATGTCTCGGGCTTTATTTTTTGGTGCCGAGAAAGCTCAAAAACTTTGTGCTGCTTATATTCAGTCTTGTGTTCTACGCATGGGGCGAGCCCAAGTATGTGCTGATAATGCTTGCAAGCATTACAGTGGCATTCATAACGGGGCTTTTTGCAGACCGCAAGCGCTACAAGAAAAACGGCAGGCGCAAGGCTATGCTCTCGATGATAATCGCCATTGTGTGGAACTTAGGGTTTCTGTTTTTCTTCAAATACACAAACCTATTTATCAAGACGGCGAACGACATAGGGGGCTTTGGCATAAAGGCGCTGGAGATAGCGCTGCCGATAGGCATATCGTTTTACAGCTTCCAGACGCTGTCGTATGTTATTGACGTTTACAAGGGCGAGGTAGCGCCGCAGCGCAATATTCTCAACCTTGCGACCTACGTGGCACTCTTCCCGCAGCTGATAGCGGGGCCTATCGTTCGCTATCAGACGATAGAGGAGCAGCTGACAAAAAGGCATGAGAGCTTTTTACTCTTTTCGCAGGGGGTAAAGCGCTTCAGCTGCGGTTTGGCAAAGAAGGTAATACTTGCAAACTCGGCAGGCGCTTTATTTGAAGAGCTTTCAAATATGTCAAACGACAAGCTCTCGGTCACGGCGGCGTGGCTTGGGATAATCGCCTACACATTCCAGATATTCTTTGACTTCTCGGGGTATTCTGACATGGCGATAGGTCTTGGCGAGATGTTCGGCTTTGAGTTCCTTGAAAACTTTGAATACCCTTACATCTCAAAGAGCATAACCGAATTCTGGAGGCGGTGGCACATATCGCTATCTACCTGGTTTCGTGATTACGTATACATTCCCCTGGGCGGCAACCGCAAGGGCAAGGGCAGGCAGGTGCTCAACATAATGATAGTATGGGCGCTCACCGGCTTCTGGCACGGCGCAAGCTGGAATTTCATGGGCTGGGGCATATACTTCGGCATACTGCTGCTTCTTGAAAAGTTCATATGGGGCAAGGGGCTGCAAAAGACCCCGGCGGTCATTCAGCACATCTACGCCATGTTCTTTGTGGTGATAGGCTGGGCGCTGTTTGCATTTGACGACACGGACAAGCTGATAAACAACCTTAAGAATATGTTCGGCGCTAACGGTTTGCCGATAATAAATGACATGACAGTATCGAAGATGCTTGGCTTTGCGGTGACGTTTGTGATACTTGTTATAGCATCGACCCCGCTTTGCAAATGGGCGGGTGCTAAGATAAAGGGCAAAAGCGAGAGGGCTTATGACGTTATCGAGGTCATATCCATACCTTTACTGCTTGCATTAAGTGCGGCATACTTGGTGAGCAGCTCGTACAATCCGTTTTTGTATTTCAGGTTCTGATATAACAGGGAGAGGCGGCTATGAATGATATAATACCCGCAAAGGGAATAGGCGAATTTACCCTTGATATGACCTATGATGAGGTAATAAGCAGGCTTCGTCAAAAGCAGACGGCATTTACTGTGGAAAAGCTCCCCCGCAAGATAGTTACCGATGAACTTGAATTCTGGGCTGACGATGAGGGGAATATCACGCAGATAATGGCAAAGGGCGGCTTTGACGGAAAACTCTGCGGCAAGATAGGCATAGGCTCGACCCTCGGTGATGTCAGGCGGCTGATAGCGCCTTACAGATATGAGGAATATGTATATGAGATAGAGGGTATGGGCGGCATTTGCTTAGAGCCTGATGATAAGTGCGACGGAGAAGATGATGACAGCAGCGTTATCAGCTGTATAAGTGTTTACAAGGAATAAACAAAGGTGAAAAGAATGAAAGCAAAAATAATAACCCTTACATTCCTGCTTTTTATATTCGGCTTTGGGATAGCGGGGCTGGTGCTTAAAGACAGGGAGTTTTCCGACATGGAGAACAGAATGCTTGCACAGTCGCCCGAGGTGACGTATGATGCGGTGATGAAAGGCGAGTTTCAGGATAAGCTGGAGAACTACCTCTCAGACCAGATGCCGCTGCGTGACGGGCTGTATTCGCTGAAAGTCGATTACGAGCGGCTGATGATGAAGACATACCAGAACGGCGTGTATTTTGCGGACGACGGCTATCTTATTCAGGAATACAAGGAAAACCCGGTGCAGATAGGCAGGAACGTACAGTATATAAACGGCTTTGCGCAGAATGTTGATGTGCCGATAACCTTTATGCTCATACCCACGGCGACGGCGATACTTGATGATAAGCTGCCGGCAGGCTGTCTTAATGACGACCAGATGGAAAGCATAGACAAGGTAAGAGCGAGCCTTGACAGCAAGATAGAGCTTATAGTACCCGATGAAAAGCTCAAAAGTGCAGCGCAGAGCGAGCAGGTATTCTACCGCACCGACCACCACTGGACGGCGCAGGGGGCATATGCGGGGTACGAGGCGCTCATGGAAGCCCTCGGCAGACCCAAGGCGCATTCAGAGTATGAATACAACACATTCAGGGGCAAGTTTTACGGCACGCTTTACTCAAAAGCACCCTCGGCGATGCAGGAGGCTGACAAATTCACAGCACCCAAGAACATCGAGGGCAGCTATGCTGTGAGCTTTGCCAAGGAGCAGGAGAACGCACATCTGCTCATTGGTATGTACGACCCCACAAAGCTCGAAACGAAGGACAAGTATGCCACACTTTTCGGCGGCAACTTCTCACACTTCACCATTCACTCAAATGCCCAGAACAAAGAGCGCATACTGGTGATAAAGGACAGCTACGCAAACGCCCTGCTGCCATACCTTGCTGACAGCTTTGCGACTATTGATGTAATAGATATGCGCTACTACCACATGGAGGAGCAGACGGTATCCGAGCTTATAAAGAGCGAGGGTATATCTCAGGTGGTGCTGCTTTACAATATGGATTTCTTAAATTCGGATAATAATTTCTTATGGCTTGATTAAGCTGTGAAAGCTCTCCCGAGAGGGAGAGCTTTTTTATTTGCACCTATTGTAATTTTGCGGTGAATATGTTATAATTTAAGTAACATTTTACACAAGGAGGAACGGGGATAGGAGACAGAGGGGCATGATTCTTACCTCTTACATATCACCTCTTATCTCTAAATGATCATGAAGGACGGTTTTATCAAGGTCGCAGCCTGCACGCCTGAGATAAAGGTGGCAGATGTGACTTTTAACAAGGAAAGCATAATTAAGATGATAGATGAGTGCAAAGACAAAGGGGCAAGGCTTGCGGTATTTCCCGAGCTTTGTCTGACGGGCTACACCTGCCAGGACCTGTTCTTTCAGGGGCTTTTGTTAGATGCGGCGATGCAGGCGGCGGTGGATATAGCGCTATACACCAAAGACTATGATATGCTCATAGCAGTTGGGCTGCCCGTAAAGGCAAGGGGCAAGATCTACAACTGCGCTGCGGTGATGCAGGGCGGCGAGATAATGGGGCTGATACCGAAAACATATCTGCCCAATTACAATGAATTCTACGAGGCAAGGCACTTTGCTCCCTACAAGGGCGGCAGCGTGCAGCTTGACATATCGCCCTGCTACAAAGACGGCAAGATGCACATAATAACAATGCGGCAGGAGGTCTTTGCACTTGACTGCTGGACGGACGAGGGCTATGAAAACCCGGCAAGGAATAATGACGAGCTGATAATAGGCTTTGAGCTATGCGAGGACTTATGGGTGCCTGACCCTGTGTCGAACTACCTTGCAAAGGCGGGGGCAAACATCATATGCAACCTCTCTGCCAGCGATGAGGTCATAGGCAAGGACGATTACCGCAGGGCTTTGGTCTCAAACCAATCGGCAAGGCTTGTATGCGGCTACATCTACGCATCGGCAGGGGACGGGGAGAGCACGCAGGACATGGTCTTCTCGGGGCACAATATCATTGCCGAGAACGGCTCGATACTTGCCGAGAGCAGGCTTTTTGAAAACGGCATAACTGTTTCTGAGATAGATATCAGCCGCCTTGCGTTTGAAAGGCGCAAGATGTCAACATACCCCGAGAGCAGGAACGCTTATGACGACCCGGCTGCAAATTACAAGCCGCATTTTCTTGACAGCCTGCCGCTTTCAACATTCTGCATGGGCAGGTATGAGACGGCGCTTACAAGAAAATTTGCCAGAACGCCCTTTATCCCCTCAAATGAGGCAGAGAGAAACAAGAGGTGTGACCTGATACTCAATATGCAGTCACACGGGCTGATGAAGCGGCTTACCCACACCTGGTCAAAGACGCTTGTTATAGGCATATCGGGTGGGCTTGACTCGACACTGGCGCTGCTTGTGAGCATTATGGCGCTTGACAAGCTCAGCCGCCCTCACTCTGACATCGTGGCGGTGACTATGCCCTGCTTCGGCACTACAAAGCGCACAAGGGGCAATGCCGAGATACTCTGCGAGGCGCTTGGGGTGACATTCAGAGAGGTGAACATCACAAAGAGCGTATTGCAGCACTTTGAGGACATAGGGCATGATGTGAACGACCACAGCGTTGTGTTTGAAAACGGGCAGGCAAGAGAGCGCACCAAGGTGCTTATGAACATAGCAAACCAGGTGGGCGGGCTTGTTGTCGGTACGGGCGACTTATCAGAGCTTGCCCTCGGCTGGGCGACCTACAACGGCGACCATATGTCGATATACGGGGTAAATGCATCAGTTCCCAAGACGTTAGTGCGGCACATTGTCAGGTACTATGCCGACACCTGTACCAGCGACAAGCTAAGAGATGTGCTGTACGATATTCTGGACACGCCTGTATCGCCCGAGCTGCTGCCCACAGACGAGACGGGCAATGAAATGACACAGAAGACGGAAGACCTTGTAGGCCCTTACGAGCTGCATGATTTCTTCCTCTACTATGCTATACGCTGGGGCTTTGCGCCGAAGAAGGTTTTCCGCATTGCAAAAGCAGCCTTTGAGGGGGCGTATGATGAGAAGACGATACTCAAATGGCTCGGCACATTCTACCGCAGGTTCTTCTCGCAGCAGTTTAAGCGCAGCTGCCTGCCTGACGGGGCAAAGATAGGCTCTGTTACCCTCTCGCCGAGGGGCGACTGGAGAATGCCCTCAGATGCGAGCCGTGCGTTATGGCAAAGCGAGATAGATGAATTGGAGAGTAAGATAAAATGAAAATACATAAAAGAGCACTGAGCGCCCTGCTTGGCATTATGATAGCGGCAAGCACGGCAGCAGGGGCTTATGCCTATGAGGGCAAGGAGCAGACGACCCCGACCACAAAGACCACCACGGTGACAAAGAAGACCACCACCGCCCCAAAGGACGATGTAAAGCAGGGCAAGACGGTAAAGCTCACGCAGAATATCATTCTTTACAAGGGCGAGAAGAAAAAGCTGGACATCGTGGGCGCAAACAAGGGCAAGGTCACTGTAAAGACGGGCAACAAGAAGATAGTATCTGTCAGCGGCACTACGCTTACTGCAAAGAAAAGCGGCAGCACCAAGGTGACGGTGACGGTCAAAAACGGCGACAACACCTACATCGTGAATATAAACATAGTTGTCAAGGTGTCGAGCTATGACAGCAGCGTAAGCTACAAGGCGACAAAGAGCCCCGCTGCCCTCAAAGCCCCTGCACTTGTATGGCACAAGGGGGTAAAAGCAGGCAACAGCTTTAAGTTAAAGCTCACAGGGTACGACAAGGTGAGCTTTTCATCAGGCAACAAGGCGGTTGCAACTGTAAGCTCAAAGGGCGAGGTAAAAGCCCGCAAGAGCGGCACTGCGCTTATCAAGGCAAAGGTGACAGCAGGCGGGCAGACATACACATTCTACACCAAGGTGCACGTATACACCGCAAAGCCCGCAGCTACGGTGACGCAGGCACAGATCGACAAGTTCTTCGGTGAATCGGGCTTTATAGGCAGCTCGATAGGCGTTGGGCAGAAGAATTATTTTGATGCGCAGGGCTACAGCTTTTTAGGACACCCGGCCATGATGGTAAAGGGCTGCTACGCCTTCCACAATGACGGGGGCGCAAACGGCAGCCAGTATCAGATAGGTGTCGGCGGCTACACAGGGCCTGCAAGGTATGTGGTGCAGCGCTCGGGTGTTAAGAGGGTGTTTATAAACATGGGCACCAATGACATGGTAGGCAGCGCTGACTATGTATACGGCAACTATGTGGCTTACCTTAGCGGCATAAGAGAGACTAACCCGAACGTTCCCATATACATAGAGGCTATGACACCTGTATATGCAGGCGGGCAGAGGGGCAACTTAAACAACGCAAACGTAAACGCCCTTAATGCAAAGCTCGCAGCATACTGCAAGGGGCAGAGCGATATGTACTTTATCGACATAAACACGCCCCTCAAGGCAGGCACGGGCGCTTTGCCGGCGGCTTACAGCTCTGACAGCTACGTACACCTGACATTTGCGGCATACGCTGTATGGACGGACGTTGTGGTAGACTACGTCAAGGCGCAGATGATAGCCGAGCAGCGTGCAAAGGACGCAGTTACCACCTACACCGAGAGCAAGACGGCTGACAACTTAAAGGCTGCCAGAAAGGCAGTTAAAAAGCTGGAGGCATCGGCTCTGAAAACTAAACTCAGCAAAAAGCTCAAATAGCTTAAGAAAACTCCCGCAGAGTGTTTGCGGGAGTTTTTGCATAATACTGCGCTTTCGTGAGATAATAAGAGTGAACGGAGGGGTTGATATGCAGCTAACCAAAGAAGAATACAGCAAAATGTATGAGCAGCAGGGGAGTAAGACGAAGTGGTGGGTCACGTTCCCGAAGGCGTTTATTATCGGCGGGGGGATATGCGTGATAGGGCAGGGGCTTAATGACCTGTACAGCTACCTCGGGGCTGATAGTGACACCGCATCGACGCTTGCGACTGTAACGCTTATATTTATATCGTCGCTGCTGACGGCATTCGGGCTTTATCACAGGATAGCACGCCACGCAGGGGCAGGCACGCTCGTACCTGTGACGGGGTTTGCAAACTCTGTTGCCGCCCCCGCAGTTGAGTTTCGCAGCGAGGGGTATATAACGGGGCTTGGGGCTAAGATATTCATCATAAGCGGGCCTGTTATACTCTACGGCATACTTGCAAGCGTTATTGCGGGGGCAGTTATGTATTTTATGATGTAAAAACCGCCGACACTCAAAGAGCATCGGCGGCATATTGCTATGTTTAGCTAAGCCTTTGTTTTAAACTCAACATTCCAGCCTGCGAGGTACTGGCGCAGAAGCAGAACGTCTAAGATATCGACCTTGCCGTCGCCGTTGACATCGGCGTTTGAAAGGTTGATATCCACGCCCCAGCCTGCCATATACTGGCGTATTATAAGCACATCAAGTATTGCGACCTCGCCGTCGCCGTTGGCATCACCGGGGGTGCCGAAGTTTGCAGGGTCATCGGGGTCAAGGGCATATATGACGGGCTCGCCGCTATTGGTGCAGTACCACCTTACCATTCCGTCAGAGCAGAGAATGGGGTCACAGACAGAAAGGTTAAGGCTGCTGTTTTCAGAGATATCGCCTATCAGCTTGCCGCTGCCGTCTATGACGGCTATTTTGACGGTAGGGTCAGTCTCGTCGGTGACTCTTTTGAGCACGCCGTCAACGAACACATAACGACTTTTGACCTGCGCCATCTCTTTCCAGAGCACGATAAAGCGGTCATCGTTTATTTTAACTATCTTCGGGGCGGAGTTGCGCCTTGATGAGCCTGCCTTGTCTTCGTAATTTGTAAGGTTTACGAGCTTGCAGGCGGCAGATGTGCCGATCGAAGCCTTGGGGTAAACGGCAATATAAACGTCTTTAAGGTCGGTATATGCATCAAGGCTGCCGCCCGACATATCTGCCATTTTAAGACCGACAAGCACGTTATCTGTTGAGAGGGTAACGCTGCCTGTGAGCACGCCCGTGTAGTTATCGCCTATGCCGCCCGGAATGGAAACAAGGTCGGAATAGCGCAGGTAGCCGTCTTTTAAATCATATCTGTGGAGCCTGAGCGAGCGTGAGTAAGCATCGCCGTGGTCGTAGGCGTAGACGGAGTTTTCGTCAGACACTATAAACTGATCAAACGAGTGGCTCATATAGCCGAAGGCATCGTTTCTCTTGCCCGAAGAGCCTGGGCTGCTCACGGTGTAATGATCCTGCTCGATGTCGAGGGTATCTATATCAAACACATACGACATATTCGCCTGATGATGATAGCCGTCAGAGCTCTGATACATCAAATGGCAGGTGTGTACATACAGCTTGCCGCCCGCTTCGGTCATACGGCAGGAGCCTGCGTCAAAGGGAATATAGGTGTTTCTGCCGTAAAGATACTTATTCTTGTATTTTTTGAAGTCTTTGGTTATCCTTGTTACGGCGAGGATCTTCTGGTCATCGCTCTGTTCAAGGTTTGCATCCCCCGTCACAAGGAAGAGGTAGTTCTCGCCCACATAGAAGCCGCCGAATGCAGGCAGCGCCATTTCTAAAGTGCGGCTCTTTATCAGCTCGCCTGTGGTCATATTGATATCTTCGGCTATGACTTTGTGGTTATTGTTCTCATCATAGACGCACTCGACCCTGGTGAGCTGGTTATCGCCGCTCTGATAGAGGTATGATTTTACCGTCTTATCCTGATTATCGAGGCTGTGGGGGGAAGTGTCGATAATGTTTGATGAGCTTTTACAGCCGCTTGTTGCCGTTATACTGCCCACAGCGCCGACCGTCGGCACTCCCGAGCCGAACACACAAGCCCCTGTGAGCGCAACAGCGCACATAAACGATGTTATCTTTTTTGTAAGCATAGAAAAACCTCCTTTGAAAGATTGGTTTGTAATTTTGAAGCCGTAGGGTGGACATCCGAAGGGGTTCGGGTGGCGCAGGTATCAACTGCGTTGATACCCGGAAAGCCCCCGAATGAAGCGTTGGGATAAGCCAATCCCCGCCTTAGTGAACAGCACACCCTATTCAATGATTTATATAATCTGGAACAGATAGAACTTTAGATAATCCGTCTCCTCAACGCCCATAAGTATAGGGTGGTCGGGGGACTGGCGGCGGGCTTCTATCAGGCGGAGAGTCACGCCTGCATCATCGGCAGCGCTCTTTACCATTTTAAGAAAACGCTCTGAGTCCATAAAATGCGAGCATGAACAGGTGGCAAGGAAGCCGCCCCTTGGCAGCAGCTTCATAGCACGCAGGTTTATCTCCTTATAGCCACGCTCGGCGCTGCCTATCGTCTTGCGGCTCTTGGTGAATGCGGGCGGGTCGAGGATTATGTAGTCATACTTCGCACCCTGCTCCTTGAGCCTTGGCAGCAGCTCGAATACATCTTCGCAGACAAAATCCATAGTGTCAAGCAGACCGTTGCGCTCGGCGTTAGCCCTTGCCGTGTCAACTGCCAGCTGCGAGACATCGACAGCCGTTACGTGGGCAGCCCCACCCTTTGCGGCATTGAGCGCAAACGAGCCTGTGTGTGTAAAGCAATCAAGCACACGCCTGCCCTTTGCTATCTTGGCAGCGGCAAGGCGGTTATATTTCTGGTCTAAGAAAAAGCCCGTTTTCTGACCGTTGAGCACATCGACTTCGTAGATTATGCCGTTTTCATTTATCTCGGTGACGGGCGAGGGGGGCGTGGGCAGGAAATCAGCCTCATACCAGCCCTTGTACTGGGGCAGCCCCTCCAGCTCACGGATAGCTACGTCATTTCGCTCCATAATGCCCTGAACTGTGACACCGTGGAGTGCAAGCTCATCGACAAGGGCTTTGTAGATGATGCCCTTTACCCTCTCGATGCCCACCGAGAGCACCTGGACCGAGAGCAGGTCGCCGTATCTGTCGACCGTCAGCCCCGGCAGCCTGTCAGCCTCGCCGAATACGAGCCGGCAGCAGGAAAAGTCATCACCCATGACCGAGAGCCTGTAATCTACGGCGTATTTTATGCTTCTTCTGAAAAAGCTCTCATCAAAGCGGTCGTTGGCGTTTGTCGATAGCAGGCGAATGCGTATCTTGCTCTTTTCGCTGACAAAGCCCGAGCCTAAGTATGAGCCTTTCTGCGAGAGCACGTCCACCACCGAGCCGTTTTCATAACCCCCGGGGGCTTCCAGTATCTCATTATCATACACCCACGGGTGCCCTGCACGGAGCTTATTC
>JAFYET010000144.1 GCA_017544125.1 Ruminococcus sp.
ACTACGCTGTCGTCAACCTTATAGCCATACTGCTCGCAGGCAGCCTGAGCCATTCTTATACCGCCGAAGGGTTGGAGCGAACGCTTGAAGGGCTTATCCGTCTGGATACCTACTATCTGCTCGAGCTCTTTGTCAAGGTAGCCTGCATCGTGTGAGGTTATGGTAGAGATTATCTTAGTATCCATATCCAGCACGCCGCCTGCTGCCCTCTCCTGCTCGGAAAGGTCACGAACTATGCCCCAGAGCTTTTTGGTAGCCTCGGTAGGGCCTGTAAGGAAGCTCTCGTCACCGTCATAGGGCGTAAAGTTTTTCTGAATAAAATCACGCACGTTTACCGAGCCACACCACTTGCCCTGTGCAAAGCCTTCCCACTCGGGTTCAAATATATTCTTCATACTGATCTCTCCTTACCATAGCTTTGACATAATACACAAAAACAGCGACCCATCACACTGCTTTTCTGTATATAGAAACAGTTTTATACTTCACATACTATATATTGTGGTTTTTGGTACATTTCATATTATAATACACTTATTTGTGATTGTCAACACCGCTAACTAAACTTTAACAAAAATGCAAATATTTTAGGTATGCTTGATAAAAAAATAACAGATAAATGAAAAAGGGTGCGCATAAAGCACACCCTGAATAATCAAACTGTCTCTACCTTGATAAGGTTTGTATTGCCGCTGACACCGAGGGGAACGCCTGCGGTTATTACCGTCAGGTCGCCGTGGCTGAGCCAGCCGTGCTGCAAAGCACACTTGATTGCGGCGGTCATCAGGTCATCGGTACTGGTCTGCTCGTCGATAAGCCCGGGGATAACGCCCCAGGACATACTAAGCTGTCTAAGCGTTGTCGGGTCGGTGGTAAGACCTATAATGGGACAGTCAGCCCTGTACTTTGAGAGCATTCTTGCAGTACCGCCGCCCTTGGTGACAGTTATGATAGCCTTAGCATTAAGGTCATTGGCTGTTGTTACCGTTGCATGGGATATAGCCTCGGTGACAGACTCACTCTTTGTATCCTCACGCATCTTGAAGCGCTTTGCGTAGTTTATATTGTTCTCAGTTGTCTCTGCGATAAGTGCCATTGTCTTTACCGCCTCAACGGGGAACTTGCCGGCAGCCGTCTCGCCCGAGAGCATTATAGCCGATGTGCCGTCATATATAGCGTTGGCAACGTCAGTTATCTCGGCACGGGTGGGGCGGGGGTTATTTATCATAGATTCAAGCATTTGTGTGGCGGTTATTACCACCTTGCCAGCGTTATATGCCTTATGTATTATATCCTTCTGGATAGCGGGTATCTGCTCAAAGGGTATCTCAACACCCATATCGCCTCTTGCTACCATTACGCCGTCGGAGGCTGCAAGTATCTCGTCGATATTCTCAACGCCGTCCATATTCTCTATCTTGGCGATTATCCTTACATCATACCAGCCGAGCGACTGGGTGAACTTTCTGAGGTACACCACATCAGCGCCGGTTCTTACGAATGAAGCGGCGATAAAGTCATACCTCATCTTTGCGCCGAATTCAAGGTCGTGCATATCGTCATCAGAGATATAGGGCATTGATAGCTTTACACCGGGGACGTTAATGCCCTTATGGTTCGAGAGGGTTCCGCCGTGAATTACCTCACAGAGTATATCCTCACCCCTGACAGACTTTACCTTCAGCTCGATAACTCCGTCGTTTATACGAATAGCATCGCCTGTCTTTACGTCCTTGGGCAGGTGCTCAAAGGTGACGGAAGCCTGCTTGCTGTCGCCCTCAACATTACGGGTGGTAAGGGTAAACTCATCGCCGTCGGCTATCTCTACGGGCTTATTATCCTTGAAGTTGCCAAGCCTTATCTCGGGACCTTTTGTATCGAGCAGGGTAGCAACAGGCAGGTCGAGCTCAGTCCTGAGCCGCTCAACCATTTCAAAGCGCCTTTTATGCTCATCATAGGTAGAATGTGAGAAGTTGAACC
>JAFYET010000145.1 GCA_017544125.1 Ruminococcus sp.
GATAAAAATGCTTTTGTTTTTCTGAACATTGTCGTCTCCTTATGATCTGTGCCCGAAGGGCGCTCCTCAATTATTCTTTCTTCATTATTCTTTATTATTTATTCTTTGAGTAAGATCCCGTTTCAGTCTTCGTTGCTTGCCTCTTTCTGCTTTTTCTTGCCGAATGAGAGGGTCATGGTGAATATCTTGTCGCTTGTGAATACCTTTACCGCAAAGCCCATGCACACAACCAGCAGAACTGCCTGATATGCAAGACCGCCCCAGAACACCGTCATATTGTCAAACATAACGTTCTGAATAGCTGTGAATGTGTGGGTGAAAGGTATAGCGTAAACCACATATCTCAGTGCGGGGGAGAGGGTGTTTATGTCAACGAACATCGACAGCATATAAGGCACCATAGCCATTAAGGATATGGGCATGATGTATGACTGTGCGCTCTTTGAATCCTTGACAAGAACACCGAGAACCAGCGATATTGCAAGGGTTATGAGTATTGTCATGAACATCTGGATCCCTACCAGTATGTAATCGCCTACGGTGAGGGTGAGCCCTAAGTTTTTAAGTATCTCATCAAGGTTGTCAACGCTGTCAGAGCTCATATTGGTGACGGATTCGGTCATCTTGCTCATGCCGAACATATAGACGATCGCATTAAGACCTGCCACAACGCCTGCCGCCAGCATCTTTGCCGAGAGCACCGAGAGCCTTGAAACAGGTGCAGAGAGCAGCGTTTCAAGCGTCTTGTCGAGCTTCTCTGTTGCAACTGCGTTGAGTATCATCTGCGATGAATAGATAACGAGAATGAACACGCATATAGGCAGGAACATATTGCTCATCTGTGTTGCCGCAACTATAAGCGATGCCGATACCTTTTCGGACCTGTCGGCAACTATCGTCGTTTCGTCTATCTTGATAGGCGCTTCGAGCATTGTTACTTCCTTGTCGAGCAGTGCGCCCGAGTTTACCTTTGAGTTGTAGAATGCGCTCTTTACAGCTGCGTTTATCAGGTTCATGGCATTTGATGAGCCTGTTGAGATATTTGAGAATGACGAGAGCGAGGTCATCTTGGTAACGTATATAAGCGTTGCCTGCTCGCTGTTTTCTATGTGCTTTGAAAAGCCCTCGGGTATGATAACTACGTTTTTGAGGTCAAGCCTGTCAAGCTCTGACGAGTAGTCATCGCTCTTTATATCAACATACTTGACCTCGTTCTTTTCGCCGCCTGCGGGGTTTTCAAGGAATTTGAGCACTTCGTTTGTAAAGGGGGTGTCATCGAGGTTGCAGATGGTTATCTCGCCGCTTTCCTCCTGCGCCTCCTCAACTGCGCCCGACATGGCACTGCCTGCCATTACCATTATCACAACGGTGCAGACCATTGTAAGTAAGGTCGTCACGGTGAGCATTTCTTTAAGCTCTTTTTTGAAAAGATGCATGAATTTCATTACAGCTTCACCACCCTTTCAAATACTTCTTCAAGGTTCTGCGCTTCGTATTTTTCAATAAGCTCCTGCGGCTTGCCGACCTCCAAGAGATGACCCTTGGCTATTATGCCGACTCTGTCGGAAACATACTCTATCTCCAGCATATTGTGTGATGAGAGCAGGAAGCTCATGCCCTCCTCGCTTGCGAGCTTTTTGAGCAGCCGCCTTACATCAAGGGCGTTTATTATGTCAAGCCCCGATGTGGGCTCATCAAATATGGCAAGTGCGGGGCGGGGCATTATGGCACGGGCTATGAGCAGCTTTCTTGCCATACCTCTTGAATAGCCGCCGATCTTGTCCTTTAGCCTGTCGCCGAGGCCGCATATCTCCTTGCCACGCTCAACATACTCAGCAGCTGTGGCTGCGTCCATGGCATAAATACCTGCCATGAACTTTAAGTAGTCGATACCCTTCATGTTCTTGTAAGCGCCTGCCTCGTCGGGGAGGTAGGTTATGTTCTCCCTGACCTTTTCGGGCTCGGTAAGAATGCTGTGACCTGCCACCACCGCATCGCCCTCGGTGGCTTTGAGCAGGGTGGATATCATTCTTATAGTCGTCGTCTTGCCGGCACCGTTAGGACCGATCAGTGCGAAGATCTCGCCCTTGTTCACATCAAAGGTAACGCCCTGCGAAGCATAAACGCCCGGCTTATACTGCTTGGACAGACCCTTGACTTCAAGAACCTTTTCCATATTGTCTTTCCCCTTTCAGTTTTCCATTATTTCCACAATTTTATAATAAGAAACCATACATACTTATTTTACCACATAAATATTAGTTAGTCAATATATTTGCCCAAAAAATTCCGACCTGCATTTGCTGCGGGGGAGGGTGCTGTATGGCGTTTACTTTTTTCTCCTTTTCTAAAATCTTTATATTATTTGTCACAAAATACTGTTGACAAGGACGGGGTTTTTGGTGTAAAATAATAGTATGGAGTTTATTGAAACAACAATAAAAATTATATAACGGAGGTTAATATTATGGCAGAGTTTTTTGCAAATATCCCGAAGATCCCCTATGAAGGTCCGCAGTCAACTAACCCGCTGGCTTTCAAATACTACAACCCCGATGAGGTCATCGGCGGCAAGACCATGAAGGAGCAGCTGAGGTTCGCACTTTCCTGGTGGCACACTATGGGCGGCGACGGAACTGATATGTTCGGCTGCGGCACAACAGACAAGACCTGGGGCGAGGCAACACCCGAGGCAAGAGCAAAGGCTAAGGTAGATGCGGCTTTCGAGATAATGGACAAGCTCTCGATAGACTATTTCTGCTATCACGACAGAGACATCTCACCCGAGTACGGCTCACTCAAAGAGACAAACGACAAGTTCGACGAGATGATCGACTATATCGCAGAGAAGATGAAGGCTGACCCCTCAAAGAAACTGCTCTGGGGCACAGCTAAGTGCTTTGACCACCCGAGATATATGCACGGCGCAGGCACTTCCCCCTCAGCTGATGTTTTTGCTTATGCAGCAGCACAGATAAAGAAGGCTATCGACTCGACAATAAAGCTCGGCGGCAAGGGCTATGTTTTCTGGGGCGGCAGAGAGGGCTATGAGACCCTGCTCAACACAAACATGGGTCTTGAGCTTGACAATATGGCAAGGCTTATGAAGATGGCTGTGGCTTATGCAAGAAGCAAGGGCTATGACGGTGACTTCTACATCGAGCCCAAGCCCAAGGAGCCCACAAAGCACCAGTATGACTTTGACACTGCAACAGTTATCGGCTTCTTGAGAAAATACGGTCTTGACAAGGACTTCAAGATGAACATCGAGGCTAACCACGCAACACTTGCACAGCACACCTTCCAGCATGAGCTCAGAGTTGCAAGAGACAACGGCTTCTTCGGTTCTATTGATGCTAACCAGGGCGACCCGCTCCTCGGCTGGGATACTGACCAGTTCCCCACAAACGCATACGATGCTACACTTTGTATGTACGAAGTTATCAAGGCAGGCGGCTTCACAAACGGCGGTCTTAACTTCGATGCAAAGGCAAGAAGAGGCTCCTACACCATGGACGATATCTTCTACAGCTACCTCGCAGGTATGGACACCTTCGCACTCGGTCTGAGGGCTGCATACAAGCTCATCGAGGACGGCAGAGTTGATAAGTTCGTTGACGACAGATATGCTTCCTGGAACACAGGCATCGGCAAGACATCGACGGCAAGGTAGGCTTTGAGGAGCTTGAAAAGTATGCACTTGAAAAGGGCGAGGTAACAGACTCACTCACAAGCGGCAGACAGGAATACTTAGAGAGCGTTCTCAACCAGATAATGTTCACACTCTGATAAAAACAGCTATCCCCGCATACCGAAAGGTGTGCGGGGATATTTGACTTTTGAGATAATATGTGCTATAATGTATATGTAGTCCGAGTTCTTAAAACGAAGATTGGCGGATCTCCTTAGAGATGAGGAGGGGTTGCACGGTGAATTACTTGACACTCACCGATTACATACTCTTGACAGAGCTATTGCTTCGGGTCATCGAGATTCAGATTCTGTGCTACGGCTTTTTCCGTAAAAAGAAAAGCAAGTAAGCTGAACGTGTAGAACCTCAAGTAGAGAGATAAAGCGCTTGAAAGAGAGGAAACGCAAGTAAAGCAAACCACCGCCAAAAGCTCTAAGATTGGCGGTGGTTTCTTAACCAACAATAATCAAGGAGTGCCGCTTTTATCCCGAGGATTTCACAGCTCCTCGGGGCTTGGGCTATTCCTTGTAACTAATAAGATTATATCACACCCTTGGCTTTTTGTCAAGGGGCTTTTTGCGCTCTGTGCCTGCCTGCAAAGTTTTTAAATCCGTCCGCCGCAGGTCAAGTTTTGCAAAGCAAAACTTGCGTTTTATCCGCTTGCGGATAAAACAATACTCCTTAATTATGCATAGCGTTTTCCGCTGAAAGCGGATAATGCGTGCATTTATGAATTATGCATTATTCAGGCTTCTCGCACTTACGATATCCACCCCTGTGCCGGCTGCGTCACTCAGCACCACATCGCCCATTTTCACGGGCAGGGGAGCGGTGGAAGCCTTGATAGCCGCCACCACATCGAATATCTTCTCCTTGGGTATCGGCTCTTTCGTCTTGACGGGGACGGGCTTGCCGCCTGATGTTATCATCGTGGTAGTGACCGTGCGCACGGGTGCGGTCAGCTCGGTCTTTGCGTACTGCTCGCCCCTCGGGCAGGTGTTGCCCGAAACGGATATGACTTTCCCTCCCTCGACCTGCGCTGTAAGTGCGCAGCCCATGGGGCAGTTTATGCATATAAGCTCATGGGTCATGACTCCACCTCCTCGATGTATACCTTCAGATCATCGGTTATGTCTGCGAGCTTGTCACGTTTAAGTATTATGTCAAGCATCTCGCTTGGCACGAGTATGCGGCTCTTGCGCCTGAGTATCTCTTTATCGCCCGATGTTATGACTATGCTTACATTCGTGTAGACACCCGTCACCCTGAACCTTATGTGGTTGAGCTCTTCAAGTGCATTGGTGTTTATCTTTGAGGGGACGGTGTAGCGCACGCCGTTGCCTGCGCTCACATTTACCGTGCTGCCGCCGGCTTTGCGCCCCTGCTTGACATATCGTGCCGCATTAGCGCCCGCACGCTTGCTCTCTTCCGATACAAAGTCAACAAGGTCGTGAACGTGCAGCACATTTCCGCAGGAGAACACGCCCTCAACGTTGGTCTCTAAGCTCTCGCTGACATATGCGCCGTTTGTTCTCGGGTCTATCTCCACACCTGCGCCAACGGTCAGCTCGTTTTCGGGGATAAGCCCGCATGAGAGCAGCAGCGTGTCGCAGGGGTAGTATACCTCGCTGCCGGGAATGGGCGTTCTTTTCTCATCGACCTCGGCTATATATACGCCCTCTAACTTGTCTTTGCCCTTTATGTCAACTACCGTGTGGCTCAAAAGCAACGGTATGCCGTAATCATCAAGGCACTGCACGATGTTTCGCTTCAGCCCGCTTGAATAGGGCATAAGCTCTGCCACCGCCGCAACGTGCGCACCCTCTAAGGTCATGCGCCTTGCCATTATGAGCCCTATGTCGCCCGAGCCTAAGATGACAACCTCCTTGCCGACGTGTGCGCCCTCTAAGTTTATCAGCTTCTGCGCCGTGCCTGCGGTGTAAACTCCCTGCGGGCGGCTGCCGGGTATGTTGAGCGCACCCCTTGGTCGCTCACGGCAGCCCATTGCAAGAATCACTGCCTTTGCAGTTAGCGTCACAGCGCCACGCTTTGCGCTTATCAGCGAAACTGCCTTGCGCCCGTCTTCCATAGGTGAAACATCAAGCACCATAGTGTCAAGCTCAAAGGGTATCCCAAGCTCCCTTACCTTGTCTGCGAACCTCTCGGCATACTCGGGACCTGTAAGCTCTTCGTTGAAGGTGTGCAGCCCGAAGCCGTTATGTATGCACTGGTTGAGTATGCCGCCAAGCACGCTGTCACGCTCGAGAATGAGTATATCGTCTTCGCCTGCTTCTTTAGCGCCTATGGCAGCTGCCATGCCGGCGGGGCCGCCGCCGATTATGATGATGCCATATTCATTTTTCATATCAGCGCACCTCGCTTTCGTATATGCCTTTTTTGAGCACCTGCTCTGTCTTTATGCCGAGTTTTTTGGCTATCAGCTCCATAGTCGTCGGCGAGCAGAAGCCTGCCTGACACCTGCCCATGCCCGCACCCGTGCGCCGCTTTACGCCGTCAAGGGTAGTTGCCCCCAGCGGGCGGTTTATTGCATCGAGTATCTCGCCCTCGGTGACAGTGCAGCAGCGGCAGACTATCTTGCCGTAGGCGGGGTCTTTCTTTATAAGCTCATCACGCTGTTTGTTTGAGAGCATCGCAAAATGAACTATGCCCTCTCGTGTGTCTTTGTAGTCGGCTTTCTTTTCAAGGGGTATGCGCTTGCCCACAAGCTCTGCTAAATACTCACCGATAGCGGGTGCGCTTGTCAAACCGGGGGATTCTATGCCCGCCGCATCGAAAAAGCAGGGCACATCGCTTTCTTCTATTATGAAATCGCCGCTGTCACCCACGGCACGAAGCCCTGTAAAGCTGGTTATCACCTTGCCCCAGGGAACGTTTTTGACAGAGAGCGAGCCTTTAGCCCGCACCTCATTCAAGCCCTCGCTTGTGGTGGCGGTGTTTTCCTTGTCGTCAATATCCACCGCTGTGGGACCTGCTATCAGGTTGCCGTGAACTGTGGGGCTTACGAGAATGCCCTTGCCCATTTTGGTGGGCAGCTGGAATATAGTCCTGCTCACGGTAGGAACTGTCTCCTTGTCCATAAGCATATATTCGCCCTTGCGGGGTGTTATTTTAAGGGGTGTGCCGCTTACCATAGAGTGTATCTTGTCAGCATACACGCCTGCGGCGTTTATAACGGCTTTTGCCTCTATCTCGCCACGGCTTGTCTTTACGATAAAGCCCTTATCCGTCTTATCAATGCCCGTCACTTCGGCAGAGAGCCTGAACTGCACGCCGTTTTCAAGGGCATTCTCGGCAAAGGCAAGGGTCATCTCAAAGGGGCAGACTATCGCCGAGGTCTTTGCAAGCAGTGCTGCCTGCACCTCGTCGGTAAGGTTCGGCTCAAGCGCCCGTGCCTCATCGCCTGAGATTATGCTTAGCCCCTTGACACCGTTTTTCTCGCCACGCTGCTTTAACACCTCAAGCCCCGAGGTGTCCTTGTCAAAGCAAAGCACCATAGCTTCGTTTCTGATAAAGGCAAATTGCAGCTTTTGTGAAAGCCCCTCCATCATCTCGCTGCCCCTGACGTTGAGCTTTGCCTTGAGCGTTCCCGGCTCTGCGTCAAAGCCCGCATGGGCTATGGCTGAGTTTGCCTTTGTTGTGCCCTCGCACACATCGCTTTCCTTGTCAACAACGCAGACCGAGAGCTTATATTTTGAAAGCTCCATTGCTGCCGCACAGCCCACGGCACCTGCGCCGATGATAACTATATCCATCATATATCCGCCCGCCTCCTTGTATTTTGCATATAATTTCAGCTGATGCTATTATAAATTATAGCACATCTGCAACAAAAAATCAAGGGCGGAGCAAAAATGTGGGGGAGAAATAAAAAACAAGAAGGTTTTTTGTCAAACTTTTTTCCTCAAAAAAAGTTTGCGGGGACGGGGGCAGAGCCCCAGCAGGGTTTGGGACAGAGTCCCAACGCCGTAGGCGCAAGGCGGCGAACGCAGTAAATAAACCGCACACGCTTTTGGAAGCAACATCGCTGTGAAGAACGAATTGTTCGCCGCCCCCGCCGCAAATGTCGAGGCGACGCAGCCGCTGAGACCGCTTTGCGGCTGCCGCCAATAGGCGGCAGGAGCCGAGCGAAGCGAGGCGATACCGCCTCCCCTAAGGGGAGGTGCCTGCGAAGCAGGCGGTGGGGAAAACTGCCGCCCGAGCGTGCAGTGTGGGGGCTTGCGTTCACCCCACCAACGCATTTATCTCCTCAACAGTCAGCCCCGGGTGCAGCGCCATATTTACTGCAAGTGAGATGAGCGCCGCACCCTGCCTGACTACCGAATCTATATAGCTCGGGGTGATTATCATACCGTCTGGCGAACCGACCTGCGTGCAAGTGACGGCGGCTATGTCGGCTACGGTGGGTATGCCTATGGCAATGCATGGCACGCCCATTGTGCGCCCGGAAATTTCGGCACGGCAGTTGCCAACACCGCTGCCGGGGGATATGCCCGTGTCACACAGCTGCACCGTGGTGCCTAAATTGCCCATATCAGAGCAGGCAAAGGCATCGCACACTATCATCACCGAGGGCTTGATGCTGTTTGCTATGAGCTGCAGCAGCAAGGCGCTTTCAATGCCCGTCTGGGCAAGCAC
>JAFYET010000015.1 GCA_017544125.1 Ruminococcus sp.
GAGGCGCACCAACCTCCCCCAAGGGGAGGTGCCTGCGAAGCAGGCGGAGGGGTGTCACCACCCGAGTGATGTTCGCCAAAGGCATACTCTCTCGCTTGGCGGGCGGTACACTCGGGGGCTTTCCGGGTATCAACGCAGTTGATACCTGCGCCACCCACGCCACTTCGGAAATGCACCCTGACTGCACATTGAATAATCAATACGCCCGATACCGCCGCTTAAAACCCTGCCTTAATCAAAGTGCTTCATCGGCGGTACTTGCCCCGTGCGGCCGAGCACCAAATTCCCAATTTTCCTTGCTGATTACCCTTATTGAAAGGAGCAACCATACCATGCAGACGCTGATACTTGAAGATAGAAAAAAGCTGCATATAAGCGGCGTGACGGACGTTGACTGCTTTAATGAAAACGAAATAAGACTCTATACCGAGCTCGGTACTCTTACCGTCAGGGGCAGCTCGCTGCACGTTAATGAGATAAGCGTCGAGAGCGGCGATGCCCTCGTTGAGGGTGAGATAACCGCCCTTGCATATGGCGATAAGGTCAGCCGCAGGCTCGGCATAAAGGGCAGGCTGCTTAAATGACCCTGCTGCGTATCTTCCCGGGTATGCTGCCTATGCAGCTTGGGGTGCAGGGCGAGCTGAGGGTGTTTTTGCTCTCGGTGGCGGTGGGGGCAGCACTCGGGCTTTTGTATCAGGTGCTCAGGCTTCTGCGGGCAGCACTGCCCCATTGCAGAGTTGCCGTCTTTGTGCAGGATCTGCTCTTCGGGCTGCTGTGCGGCTTTTGCTGGTTTCTGGTGTTCTCTTTCTATTCGCTGTCGATGCGGTGGTTCATAGCCTTTGGTATGGGGCTGGCAGCTTTGACGGTGCATTGCGCTGTCGGTAAGCCCCTTGTGAGTACCGCTGCCCGTGTTTTCGGTGTAATAAGGGAATTTTTGGCTAAAACTGCCCGAAAAATCAGGGGCAGATTTGTTTAAATGTACAAAAATATAACTTTTTTAAAAAATTCCGCCCAAACCGCTTGAAACCGCCCCGTAAATAGGTGTATAATGTTATGGTAAGTAAGTGTCATCAGGTAAAGGGGGCGGGCAGATTGGCTGAGAGAAAAAAGCATAAAGGCGGCAAAAAGAGCGTGCTTGTAACAGTTATGGGCGTTCTGGCGATCATCTGCCTGACGGGTTACGCTTTGTGGACGATAATCGCACAGCAGACCGAGATAGCCCAGCTTGAAAAGGAAACAGAGGAGCTCAGCGAAAAGATAACCGTCGCAAAACAGCAGAATGACGAGTATACAAGGCTTCTCTCGGAAAATGATGAGGATGCGTATATGGAGCAGATAGCCATAGGCAAGCTCGGCTATGCGTACCCCGACGAAAAGCGCTTTTTTATAATCAGCGGCGATTAAGGCAGTTAGCCTTTTAGCATATTTTTATCAGCGTCACATCACGCAAACGGAAGGAAAAATTAAGAATATGGAGCTTGAGGTAGGAAAGATCTACGAGGGCAAGGTCACAGGCATCACAAAATTCGGTGCTTTTGTGGAGCTTGACAAGAATACGACGGGAATGGTACATATCTCAGAGGTGGCAAACACCTTTGTCAGCGAGATAAAGGATCATATCAACGAGGGGCAGAGCGTCAAGGTAAAGGTGCTCTCCATGGGCGATGACGGCAAGATAAGCCTTTCGATAAAGAAAGCACTGCCCGCACCCCCGAAAAAGGAATTCAAGGGCGGCGATAAGCGCCCCCAGAAAAAGCCCGGCGGCTTTAAGAAAGAGCGTGCGCCTTTTGACAGCACACCGCCCGCAGACTATACAAAGACCCCCCCGCCGGTATATATAAACAAGACGAGCGATGATGCGAGCTTTGAGGATATGCTCTCGAAATTCAAGGCGACGAGCGAGGAGAAGTTCTCTGACTTAAAGCACGTTATGGATAACAAAAGACGTGGCTCGTCAAGAAGAAAATAAAACACGCAAGCCGCCCGCAATGGCGGCTTTTGTTGATAAGGAGAGTATCATATGAAAGGACTAAAAAGCACACTGGCTTTCATATTCTTTTTTGCGGCGGGCATAGTGCTCGGGGCATTCATAAGCTATCTCGCACAGGGCTCGGTGCTTGACTGGCTCGCATGGGGCAAGGAGCTGGGGGTCGAGAACATACACGTAAACTTATATATAATAAGGTTCAATTTCGGGCTGATGCTCAACTGCACGGTGGCACAGCTCATCACCATTCCCATAATGCTGATAGTGTACGCAAAGACCTGCAAAAATCTGTAATGCCGTGGGCTGTAAATAAAGGAAACCAAAATGAGAAAACTAAGATTATTATTCCCGCTGCTGCTTCTGCCGGTGCTGCTGCTGACAGGCTGTATGGAGCCTGACGATGTGGAGGGCGGCGAGCTTATAAAGAAAGCCCGTGAGGCTTACGCTTCGCTTGACAGCGCAAGGGTAGTGATGACAAACACCGAGACGGGCGAGTGCGAGCAGGAGTTTAAATTCAAATACGACGAAAAGGGCATACTCAGCTATTCCTATACGGGCAAGAGCGAGAAGTCGAGCTATAAGCAGTTCAACAACGGCTATGAGAGCTTCACCGAGGAAAACGGCAAGGTGACGCATCTTGTGCGTGGCGATAAGGATTTTGCCGCCTACTCAAAAGATGCCAAGCACCCGCAGGCTGATATGGGGCTTATCATCTATCAGCCGGGTTCGGTGAAAGAGGCAAGCGTCACCGAGGACGGGGATACCACTCACATACACCACGACTATGACCTTGATAAGATAAAGCCCGAGCTTGAAGAGGGCGAGGCGACAGCGTTTTATGCCGATTACTATTTTAAAGATGATGAGCTGCTTTACTTTACCGAGACGACCGAAGCAAAGGTTGACGGTAGGGGAAAGATATATGAGTATAAGATAGAGATAAAGGATAAGAATAGCGTAGAGAAGATAGAAAATCCGATAGAAGTAAAAGAGTAAAAGCGTAATAAGAACAAAAAAATAAAAAGGTTTTCGGGTCAAGCCCTTTTCCTCAAAAAGGGCTTGCAGGGTGTAGGTTTACAATAGATGTGAGACAAAATTAAGAAAAAAAGATAGCGAACCAGCATGAACCTGTGTTACAGTTAAGTTGCTACACAAAAAAGCAACAGGAGGTTAGCTGATCCGCTATGAATACTATAACACAAATTACC
>JAFYET010000146.1 GCA_017544125.1 Ruminococcus sp.
AGGCAAAGTGGATAAGCGAGGACAAGAAGGTAAAGGCAGAGCTTATGGGCTACACGCTCATTGACCCGACCTCGGTCATAATAACACACCTCTCAGAGATAATAAAGGCGCACGCCCACGAGCTTTTGAACAGGCAGGAAGTCAACAATATGCTTGAAAACCTTGCCAAGACAAACGAAGCGCTGGTAAGAGAGATAGTGCCGGGCATAGTGCCTGTAAGTGATCTGCAAAAGGTGCTTTGCAAGCTGCTTGAAGAGAAGGTGCCCATAAGGGATCTTGAGACGATACTTGAAACGCTTGCTGACTATGCGCCGAGGATAAAGGACATAGATATGCTCACTGAGTATGTAAGGCAGGCGCTAAAGAGGACGATATCGCACAAGTTCTCAGAGGCGGGGCAGATAAAGGTAATAACCCTCGATGCTGCCATAGAGAACGCTATAATGGGGTCTGTCAAGAAGATGGATTCGGGCTCGTACCTTGCACTTGATCAGGCGACGATACAGAAGATAATCGTATCGACCACCAACGAGCTTGACAAGATAAAGGACGTTGTAAGCGAGCTGGTAATAGTCACCTCGCCTGTTGTCAGAATTTACTTCAAGAAGCTGATAGACCAGTTCTACCAGAACGTAAACGTGCTTTCGTTCAACGAGATAGACAACAACGTGCAATTGCAGGCGCTTGGGCACATTACTATGGAGGGGCAGTAGCCTGTCAAATGCATAATGCATAATGCATAATGCATAATGGAGGTATCGCCCTTCGGGCGATGTGTTTAAAAAAAGGTAAAGCAACAGAATTATAAATTTATAATTGCCGCCGCAGGCGGGCTGCCCGAATGGGCATTCGTCGGCGTTAGCCGACACATTAATTATGCATTATGCATTTTGCATTATGCATTAAAAAGGTGGTGAGTATGTGAACTTTCATAAAAACAAGGATACCTATACGGATGAGCAGTTTTTAGCAAAGCTGCTTGAATACCGCAAGACAAAGAGCAATGCGGTAAGAAACGAGATAGTTATGAACTTCGCATACATACCGCAGACGGCGGCCATTCAGCTGCGAGGGCTTGCAAACGGCTATGCGCAGGTCGATGATATGGTAAATCAGGGCATCATGACCCTTATGGACTGCATCGACAGCTTTGATGAAAACAAGGGCATCAGCTTTGAATACTACGCATTTATGCGAGTGCGTGGGGCAATAATAGACTTGGTAAGAAAGCAGGACTGGGTACCGAGGCGTGTACGAGAGCAGGACAAGAAGATAAGCAAGGCAAGGCAGGAGCTTTCAAACATACTCATGCGTGAGCCTACCGACAACGAGCTTGCTGACTTTATGGGCGTGACACCCGACAAGCTGTCAAGTATGCAGGCAGAGGTCAACGGTGCGGCGGTGCTGTCATTTGAAGAGCTTATACAGAATATGTCGCAGATGGGCACATCGCTTGAAGCTGAGGGTGAGAGCCCCGAGAAGAAGGTGCTCTCGCAGGAGCTGAGAACGGTGCTTGCAAGGGCAATAGATGAGCTGGGCGAGAGAGAGCGGCTCGTAATATCGCTTTACTACTACGAGAATTTGACATTTGCGGATATTGCGCAGGTGCTGGAGGTGTCGGTGCAGCGTGCATCGCAGATAAATGCCAAGGCAGTGAGCAAGTTAAAAACCGCAATGGAGAGATACATGAGCGGTGAATAACCATTCACCACAGAAAGGAAAGATACTATGCTTAGAGGATATTACAGCGCAGCATCGGGTATGCTGGTAGAGCAGAGAAACCTGAATGTGATAGGGCAGAATATAGTAAACTCACAAACGGCAGGCTACAGGGCGCAGAGGGTAGTGCAGAACACCTTTGACCAGGAGCTTGTTACAAGATATGAGGGCGGCGAATACACAAGGATAGGCGACGCATCGCAGACAAACCTTGTTACCACTGTTGACACGATAGTTAACGAAGCATCGGTATACGAGACGGAGAACCCATACGACATGGCTATACTCTCTGACGGGTATTTCAACGTAAACGGCGCTGAGGGCAGGACGTTTATGACAAGGAACGGCAGCTTCTCGCTTGATGACGAGGGGTATCTGCAGCTTGAGGGTGTCGGGCGTGTTCAGGGCGAGAACGGCGACATCTACGTGGGCGGAAACAACTTCACTATGGATTATCTCGGCAATATATACGACGTAAACGGGCAGTTCTCGGGCAGGCTGCTTATAACAAGACCTGCCGAGGGCTCGCAGATACTCAAATTCCAGAACGGATTATTCATCACCGACAATGTTGAGCAGGTAGACAATGCCGAGGTGATGAACTACGGCTACGAGCGCTCGAACGTTGACATGAACGATGAATACACCCGCCTTATGGAAGCGCAGGCAGCGTTCAAGGCGTGCAGCACGGCGCTTTCGACCATAAACCAGATGAATATGAAGTCGGCATCGCAGATAGCGTCGATATCGTGATAAGGTATGATAGATAATTTACTTGGCATAAAGAATTCGGTTGAACTTGCGGCGCAGGAAGAGCGCATAAGCAAGGCAGGGGCTGTGAGCCTGTATGACAGCGGGGCGCTTGACAAGCTGCCTGCGGGGGCGTTTGAGACGCTTAAGGTCATACACTTCGAGCTTTTTTGTAAGATATACGAGTTTGCGGGGAAGGTAAGAGATGTCAACCTGTCAAAGGGGGGCTTTCGCTTCGCATCGTGTATGTATCTTGAAGAAGCGATACACAGCATAGAAAAGATGCCGCAAAAGACTTATGAGCAGATAATAGAGAAATATGTTGAGATGAACATAGCGCACCCATTTCGTGAGGGGAACGGCAGGGCTATGAGGATATGGCTCGACCATATGCTCAAAAGCGGGCTTGGCAGGGTAGTTGACTGGAGCAGGGTAGACAAAGAGGACTATCTGCTTGCAATGGAGAGAAGCCCTGTAAAAGATACTGAGATAAAGCAGCTGCTGAAAAGTGCCCTTACCGATAGGGTGAATGACCGTGACATATTTATGAAGGGCATAGACAAAAGCTACGAATACGAGGGCTATGCGCTCTATTCGGCGGGCAGCATAAATGACGAGGGCTAAGGAGGTCAGTTTATGAACATAGCATTTTACGTGGGGCGAAGCGGTATAATCGCACACTCCAACAGCCTTAACATATCGGCACAGAATGTTACGAATATAAGCTCGATCGGCTACAAGGCGACGACTACGGATTTCCGTGAGCTTATATACAATCAGATGGATCAGAACATAAACAAGGAGCTTGACAACGAGCACAAGATACTAAACGGGCACGGCGTAAAGGTTCAGTCTGACCCTTTGCAGTTCTCGCAGGGGCAGTTTCAGATGACCGAGTATGACCTTGACTTTGCTCTGGCAAGTGACAACTGTCTGTTCGCAGTTGACAGGCGGGGGACTACACAGTATACCCGAAACGGTGCCTTTGATGCCAGCGTTGAGAACGAGAACGGCACAGACCACATCTACCTTGTGACCTCGGATGGGGCATATGTTCTTGACAACCAGAACCAGAAGATAGAGATACCCAAGGACGAGCAGGGCAAGCTCGACATTGACGGGCTTACAAACAGGATAGGCGTTTTCTACTTTGAGAACCCCTATGCCCTCTTCCGCTACGACGGGCAGAGCTTTGCGCCGACACCCGAGAGCGGCGAGCCGCAGGTGGCAACGCCCGGGCAGTATGACATATTACAGGGGGCTATCGAGCGCTCGAACGTTAACCTTGCAAAGGAAATGAGCGACATCATAGTTACTCAGAAGGCATACGCATTCTCGGCAAAGGTGGTTCAGACCGCCGACGAGGTGGAGGACATCGTCAACAACCTCAGGCAGGGATAACTGAACCATGGGCAGGTATATAAAAGACAACTACCACATTGAATACATGGGCGAGAGCGCCGGCAATTACTTCATCTTTGAAGACGGCGGGGCGCTTTTAGAGCTGTTTATCATTGACAACGAGCGCTTTAAGGACGAGCTTGCGGCTTTAGGCTTTACGCAAAAAAGAGAAGAGCAGAAAAAGCCCCGGGGGTTTTTCTATGAGATGATAAATGATGACAACCGCATAAAGGGCAGAAAGCGGCCTGTATACATATCGGGCGATTTCAGGCTCGAGCGGGTGCCCGAAAAGGTGAAGAAGGAGTTTCTGATATACAGGCGTGACGCAAGAAAGGGCAGCAGCGCTTACTCGCCGCTCCCTCACGATGCGCCGCACAAAGAGGGCAGCAGGGTAATAGAGGGCATGAAAGAGTGGGCAAACTTCTACAAATTCGAGCTGCTCGATGACGGCACCTACCGTGCCTGCCTTGACGAAGCGTGGAACGGCGGCAGCTATTACAGCGGCGGCACGATAAACACCGATATACCCGAGGAGGCTTTTGAGCTTTCATATGATGAGTTCTTAGCGGGCGTTATAAAGCTGGCAGCGGCTGAGCATTACGGCTTTACTGCGGATATGCTCAGAGAAAAGAAAGGGCTTAAAGAGTTTTTTGGCTTTCCCCCTACGATCTAAGGTAACATGAAAAACAGCATAAGTCAATGACAAAACGGCACAAATTTTCGATATACAGATATGCAACAAATATACAAAAGGCAACAAACAGTCAGGGAGGACAGTTTGTTGGGGTGGTGAGTGTGAAGGAGAGCCTTCACGGCTTACATCTGAATGCGCAAGGAAGTGAACTGAGAAATGGCTGACGTAACAAGGGCGGCTGCGCCTATAAATAACCGCAACATAATAGCGCCCTCTCGTGAGAACCGCAACACCGCTGAGATCCCCTTTGATTTTCAGGACACGGGCAAGGTCAAGCAGGCAACGCCCAACAGCGATATGCAGTCAGATGCGAACGTACTGCGTCAGGACGGCTCTACTACGGGCTTTTACGAGGTACTGCACGACCAGGACGTGACCTCGGCGTTTCTTACCAACATATTCCTGTTAAAAGAGATAGTTGACATTCTGCCGATGAACAACGAGACTCAGACGCAGGAGATGCAGCAGCTTTTAAACAACCTCACATTAAAGCCCGAGGAGATTGCGGGCGAGATGATGAGGCAGGAGGACATGACCACCATGTTCAAGGGCGGGCTTTTTGATATGCTTCGCACCATGATAGAGACAAATCAATCGCAGAATGAGGGCGACCCCCAGGCTGTACGGGATTTTCAGAACACGGTGAGCAACTTCCTAAAGGCACTCAACAACTCAAGCTCAAAGGGCAACGTTTTCGAGTCGGTAATGAACAACATGAGCTACATAAGAGAGCTTGTTGACGCATCGCCGAAGCTCTCGGCAGCTATGGACGGCATACTGCAAAAATTCAGCCTCTTTAACAGCGAGACAAACAATTTACAGAACACCCAGGGCTTTGAGGAGCTGTTTATGCAGCTAAAAAGCGAGGCTTTAGAGACATTTGCCGGGTTAGAGAAGAGCATTCTCTACAATGACGAGATAGCCAAGAGCGTGTCGATGGCGACCTACAACCTCTCACGCATTGCCCTGTCAGACGACGGGATAAGCGACAGCTTTCAGAAGCTGTTAGGGCTTGTGGAAAGCGATGAGCAAAAGGAGAGCTTAACTAACCTGCTGCTGGGCTTTTTGGAGCAGAACGACCATGTGAGCCAGTCAAAGACCATGAATGCGCTCACCGAGCTTATAAAGAAGCAGACGGAGGACCCGGAGTTCAAGATGCTAAATTCCGAGTCGATGAACAAGATAATACAGAGCCTGCTGTCATCGCCCTGCAACTTCACGCCGCTTCTGCACTACGTTATACCCGTAGAGTATGAAGACGTGAACGCATCTGCCGAGATGTGGATAAACCCCGACGGCGAGAACGACGTTCCCGGCGGCAATGACGGCAAGAAGATGACGCATATGCTCATAGTATTTGAGATAGGCGACATAGGCAAGTTCGAGACGGAGATATGGGTGCAGGACAATGACCTGACACTCTCTATACTCTGCCCCGAGCAGTACACTGACTTTTACAAGGACAAGATAAGAGATCTTAGAAATGATCTGAGCTTTTCAAGCTACAAAATAAAGAGCATAGACATTGATACTTTAAATGAGCCGAGAAGCCTTATTGAAGTATTCGCATCACTGCCTGAAAGGAGGACGGGGATAAATGTTTCAATCTAAGCAGAAAGCCGTGGCGCTCAAATACGACACGGAAAGAGAGAATGCCCCCGTCGTTGTGGCTTCGGGGTGCGGCGAGGTGGCAAAGAGGATAATTGACGTTGCCGAGAAAAACGGTATACCCGTATACAGAGATGACAGTGCAGCATCGCTTATGTGTATGTTACAGGTGGGCAGCTCGATACCGCCTGAGCTTTACGAGGTAGTGGCGGGCATATATGTATCGCTTCTGCGCTCCTCAAAGGAACTGCGGGATAAAATGCTCAAAGGGGTAGATGTATGAATCAGGAGTTTACGGTTAACCCGATAGATGAGAGATACTTAGGGAACGTATGCGAGATAAGGAGCTTTGCTAACGACCTTATCGGCATAGGTATAATAAAAGAGGTCGGCGAGGACTTTATAACCATAGGCGCAAGAGACTCAGAGCTCAGGCTTTTCAACACCTTTCAGAAGATAAAGCTCAACATCTTCAACACGAAGGTGGGCTTTACGGTAATAATCTGCGAGGTGCTGGCATCGACCAGGAAGATGCTGAGGGTCGTTTCGCCCATAAAGATAGTTGACCACGAGCGGAGGCAGGGCTTTCGTGTGGCGGTGGATCTGCACGCAAGGATATCTGTCAGCCGTGACAAGTTAGAGCGGGGCGAATACGAAGACCTTCAGGTAGTATGGATAAAGGATATGTCTATCTGCGGGCTTAGGATACATTCTGACAAGAAGTACATCTTAGGGCAGGTGGTATGGCTGACCTTTGACCTGGACGAGCGCACAAAGCTCACCGTCAAGGCGCAGTTTGTCAGAAACACCGATGTTGACGGCAGGGAGGATATGCACGAATACGGCATAAAGCTGCTCTTTGACAAGGAAGAGGACAGCGACAAGCTATGCTCATACCTTTTCACGGCACAGAGAGAGCAGAGCAGGAAAGTAAGATAAGCAGGACAGGACAGGCATTTGACAAAATCAAAAATTTGTAGTATAATATAAGTTGGACAAGAGCCAACTAAAGAAAAGAGGTGAAGCAGCAGGTGAAAAGGCGAATAATCATAAGCATATGCGCAGCGGTGTTCATGTTCGGCATAATAGGCATACTCAACCGCACGCCTACCGTGACTATCGGCGTAGTTACCCTTTCTGAGGGGGCTGATGAGCGGGAACTCAAGGGCTATGAGATATCGACCCTTAGAAACGGCGAGACCACCCGCACCGAGGAAGAGCCCGACATAAAAGACCTTGCTGCATCGCTTACATCGGTAGAGCAGGAGGTAATGAAGAACGATTCTGACACTGCTGTAAGGGTAAACACCAACATGAGCGTGGCGTTTGCGGGCGGCAAGTATGTTGACGACGTTACCTACACGGTATTCTCCACCAGCGGCGAGATGATATCAAACCCTGCCGCACAGCTTAGCCTACCCACCAAGGACATCGACTCATGCGTGGTAAGGATAGACGTAAAATGGGGCAGAACGAAGAATTACAAGGAATACTACTACTTCTTCAGGATAGACTATGACAAGCAGGCATAAAAGCACTTACGGCTTCAAGGGGCGTAGGTGCTTTTCTAATGCATAATTCATAAATGCACGCATTATCCGCTTTCAGCGGAAAACGCTAAGCATAATGAAGGTGTCGCCCATTCGGGCGACGGATTTAAATGTAGCGCTTACCGGGGGCTTTCTTAGCTCTTTTCTCTAACATCTGATACAAAAAACTGCTATGATTTTTGTAGGAAAATGCCTTGACAAGAGGGGATTATTGTAGTATAATAGAAAAGTGCTTTAGCGATTAAAAGCATAAAAACGTTAAAGCGAAAAACTAATTATAGAATCCCTTTTCACGGGGAATAAAGGCAGGTAGATATTAAAATGGTATTAAGGTGGATAGTGCTGGCTGTTTACTTGGTGCTTATGGTGTGCATAGGCATCTATTACAGGCGCAAGACCGCAAGCGTTTCCGACTTCGTGCTCGGCGGAAGAGCGCTGGGTCCGTGGTTCACGGCATTCGCATACGGCACGAGCTATTTCTCGGCTGTTATCTTCGTAGGCTATGCAGGCAAGTTCGGCTGGGCTTACGGTGTGGCTTCGACCTGGATAGGCATAGGCAATGCCGTTATAGGCTCGCTTTTAGCATGGCTGATACTTGGCAAGCGCACACGCACAATGACCAAGCACTTAGATGCAAAGACGATGCCCGAGTTCTTTGAAAAGCGCTTTGGCTCAAAGACGCTCAAGACGGTATCGGCGCTTATAATCTTCATATTCCTTATCCCGTACACAGCATCGGTATACAACGGTCTTTCAAGGCTTTTTGAAAAGAGCTTCCACATCGACTACGAGTGGTGCATAGTGGCTATGGCTATATTCACCGCAGTTTATGTTATCATGGGCGGCTACAAGGCAACAGCGCTCAACGACTTCATTCAGGGCATAATAATGCTCATAGGCATTGTGGCTGTTGTTCTGGCGGTACTCAAGGTAAACGGCGGCATCTCGGGCTCGCTCGATGCTATGGGGCTTATACCCGACAAGAACGGCGACACAGGCGCTTACAGCTCACTCTTCGGACCTGACCCGATAAACCTTGTGGGCGTTATCATACTCACATCATTAGGTACATGGGGTCTTCCTCAGATGGTGCAGAAGTTCTACGCAATCAAGGACGACAAGGCTGTTGTTACGGGCACGGTAGTTTCTACCGTGTTCGCAGTAGTCGTTGCAGGCGGCTGCTACTTCCTTGGCGGCTTCGGCAGGCTGTTTATGGACGCAAACGAAGCAGGCGCACCTGTCGAGGGCTTTGACGCTATCGTCCCCTCGATGATGGATTCACTCTCGAGCGGTCTGTTCGCACTTATCATAGTGCTGGTTCTCTCGGCTTCCATGTCTACTCTTTCATCACTTGTACTCACATCGAGCTCGACACTCACTATCGACCTTATCAAGCCTTTCAAGAAGAACATGAGTGATAAGGAAGAGGTTCGCATAATGAGGATATTCATTGCAGTGTTCCTGCTTATCTCGGTAGGCATTGCAGTATACTCCCTCAGAGGTGCAAAGCAGGATACAATGATAATCTCCTCGCTGATGGGCATATCCTGGGGAGCACTCGCAGGCGCATTCCTTGCCCCCTTTATGTACGGTCTTTTCTGGAAGGGCGTTACAAAGGCAGCAGTTATGGCAAGCTTCATCTGCGGCGTGGGCATAACAACAGTGCATATGCTCATATATACCTTCGGCATGGTAAAGGACGCACCCACAGACCTCTGCGGTCTCAACCTTGCATCGCCCGTTAACGCAGGCGCATTCACAATGCTGTTAGGTCTTGTGGTAGTTCCTGTTGTAAGCCTTATCACCAAGTCCAGCGACGAGGACAAGGCAAAGACAGAGGAAATGTTCAAGTGCTACGAAGCTTAATAATGCATAATGCATAATGCATAATGCATAATTAAGGTGTCCTGCTTCGCAGGACGGATTTAAAAAAACACCCCCAAGGTTTTTGAAAAGCCTTGGGGGTTTGTTATATCCATATGTTTTAATTTATAGCCCGAATGGGCATTTATCGCCCAAAGGGCGATTCCTCACCTGTTACCTGTTACCTGTTACCTGTTACCTGAGCAGAAAGGCTCTGCACGGTGCGCCGTCGCAGCCGGCGAGGTTTAAGGGGGCGGCGCTCAGGAAATACTTCCCCTCGGGGACCTTGTCAAGCACTATGCCCTCGAGCAGGGTCACGCCCTTGCCGAGGAGTATCAGGTGTACCTCCTTGGGCGCATCTTCGGGACCTACCGTCTGGCTCTCGTTGCCGATGAGATATATGCCCGACCCGGCAAACACAGCTGCTGCCTCGGCGGTCACTGTTGCTTTGCCGGCTATGAGTATGCGCTTGTCAGCACCCGAAGCAGCGGCTTTCTGCATTATATCCATAGCACCCTGCGCTGTCAGGTCGCCCTCGCACCTTGCGACATAGCAGCTGCCCACGTATGGCACGAGCCCCATCTGATCAACCGTCTTGCCGTTTGAAATAAAGTGAAATGGCGCATCAATATGCGTGCCGTTGTGGGCGCACATCGAGAGGTTTGTGAGGTTGCAGACATCGCCCCGCTCAACGCTCATGACCCGCTCCTTTTTCGGCGGCTCATCGCCGGGGAAGACCTTGCAGGAAAACACCTCCTGCGAAATGTCGATTATTTTCATTGCTTTATCTCCGTTTTGATGAAAGAAGTTAGAAGCGTGCATTGGCTTTAGCCGTTCATCTTTTTTGCACGGGCTTTTAGCGCCTCGAAATCGAGCCCGAATTTTTCAAATATCGTGTCGGCGTAGCTATGGTCGCCGGGCAGACCCTTGGCTATCTTATAAAGCCGCTTGCCCGTGCTTTCATCAACGCTCACGGTTATGCTCTCGATGCGGGTGTTGAGCGTATCGTCGGCGTTGAGTTTGAGCGCCTTTGGCGCAATATCCACCAGATGCGTTGCAAACACGCCCCTCACGCCGAGCACCGCAAAGATATTGACAAGCGACACGGCTATGTCAACGCACTCCCTCGGGGTGGTGCTTTGTATCGACTCGTTCATAAGCAGCAGTGAGTGGTTGGTGATAACGTCTGATATCTCCTTGAACTGCTTTATCTCGCTGGTGAAGCGTGATGCGTCTATGCCCTTCTGCTCCTCCTTGGGGAAGTGGGTGTATATCATATCGCAAAGCGAAAGCTCGCACTCGGCAGCGGGCACATAAAGCCCTGCCTGCGCCATAAGCTGGCAAAGCCCCACCGCACGCACGAAGGTGGTCTTGCCGCCGTTATTTGCACCCGTGAGGATATAAAAGCCGCCGTTCTCATCAAAGGTGATGTCGTTGGTTATGACCTCACGCTTATCCTTATGGTGAATGTTATATATCGCCGCCTCGCTGAAATAAACGGGGTCAAACAGCCCCTTGATAACAGCCCTTCGCTCGCTCATGGGCAGTATCTTCGGGCGGCACATGGCAAGGCCTTTGGCTCTGGCGTTCTTGATAAGGGCTATTATGCCCATATAGTAATCAAGCTGATACTCGATAGAGTATACGTCCTTAAAGCCTATTGCCTTGTAGTCATCAAGGGCATCGTCGATAAGCTCGACGTACTTTTTGGTTATAAAGTCAAGCTCTTCAAACAGCGCCTTTTCCGAGGGGTTAACGTCCTTGTCCTTGCTGTTTTTGTCGTTACCCTCGTAGATATAGCGCTGCTTCAGGCTGCCCATGACGTTTTTGTCATTGAATTTAGCGCCACGGTAGATTATGCGGTCAAGCACTGTGGGCTTGGGAGTGTATTCCTTATCGCTTATCTCAACTATCCCCGCAGACACGGGCTTCAGCGACTCGTCAAGGTTTATGGCGACTACTATGCTCTTTATCCTGCCCTTTATCTTCTCACGCAGCTCGCTTATATCGGCGCAGAGCGACTTATAGTGCTTATCGTTATAGCAGCGCTCAAAGAAATCAAGCATCTTCTTAACGCCCTGCGACTTTGCGCTGCTGCCCTTGCGCTCGTTGAAAGCGTGCATAAGCTCGATACACTCGATATACGCCTCAAACGCCGTCACCGCCGAATCAAGGGTGGTAAACGAGGTGGGGGAGGTTATCTTGTAGATATTGCCCTTATCGTTATCTATCAGCGTGCGCACTATCTTTTGCAGCATATCGGCAAGCTCGGGCATGGTGATGAGGTCATCTATGATATCAAGGCGGTAGTTTATCGTTTCAATATCATCGCAAAGCTCGGTGAGTATCTGCTGCATTTTATATGCGTTTGAGTTGCATATGAGCTTTGCAAGGGTTTCGAGCATCATATCGCTTATAAGCGTATCAGTCTGCTCGCTTATCTTTGTGCGCCTGCGCCCGAGCTCTATCCTCTTGCTATCAGAGGGGTAGAGAAGGTCGATTATCGGGGCCCTTTCGGTTACTGTATCGGGTCTCATAGCTTACAGCTCGGCGTTTGCGGCTATTTTGTAGATAGCCTCAACTGCGTTTTTGTCAAGCTCAACAAAGCCTGCACGCTTGCCATCGCCGACGCCCAGCTTTTCTATGAGGGTGGGTATATCCTCAACCTTAGCACCCAGCTCTTTGAAATTTATAGGCATACCGATGTTATGCAGGAATGTGCGGAATGCCTTTATGCCCTCGAGGGCTGTTGCTTCGGGGTCAGCAAAGTTCATCTTGCAGCCGAACACACGGGTAGCCATCTGGCAAAAGCGCATAACATCGTGGTCATGCACATACTCCATCCACGCAGGCATAATAACTGCAAGACCTGCGCCGTGGGCAACGTCATAAAGCCCCGAAAGCTCATGCTCGAGCCCGTGAGAGTTCCAGTCCTGCTGTCTGCCGACACCTACTATATTGTTGTGAGCCACCATGCCAGCCCACATGATGTTAGCCCTTGCCTCGTAGTTATCGGGGTCAGCGATGACACGGGGCGTTTCCTTTACCATAGTGAGGAGAACTGCCTCGCAGAGCCTGTCGGTTATCTCGACTTCCTTAGTGTTTGTAAAGTATCTCTCAAAAACGTGCGCCATTATATCGGTAGCGCCGCAGGCTGTCTGGTATGCGGGCAGCGTCTGCGTAAGCGCAGGGTCAAGCACCGAGAACTTAGGTCTTATAAGGTCAGAGCCTGAGCCACGCTTGAGCATACCGTCTTCCTTGGTAATGACGGAGTTGCCCGAGCCCTCGCTGCCTGCTGCGGCTATGGTGAGCACTGTGCCTACGGGGAGAGCTTTCTGGATCACGGCCTTGCCGCAATAGAAATCCCAGAAATCGCCGTCATAAACCGCACCTACTGCGATAGCCTTTGACGAGTCGATAACAGAGCCGCCGCCAACTGCGAGAATAAAGTCAACGCCCTCGCTCTTTGCAAGCTCGATGCCCTTATATGCAAGGGTATCACGGGGGTTAGGCTTAACGCCGCCCAGCTCGACGAAGCTGACGCCGCTCTTAGTCAGTGAAGCCTTTACCCTGTCAAGCAGACCGCTTCTTACTGCCGAGCCGCCGCCGTAGTGGATAAGCACCTTACTGCCGCCGTACTTTTTGACCAGCTCGCCGCACTCGCTCTCCCTGCCTTTACCAAAAACAAACTCGGTAGGGCTGTAAAAGTTAAAATCCAACATAAATATCAATCCTTTCGTGATTTAATGGTTTGACTTATTATAGCATTTTTGAGGGTACAAGTCAACTGATTATTCTATTATATTTATGATTTATTATAGCGATAAATTGGAAGTTGGTGCTCGGCCGCACGGGGCAAGTACCGCCGATGAAGCACTTTGATTAAGGCAGGGTTTTAAGCGGCGGTGTCGGGCGTATTGATTATTCAATGTGCAGTCAAGGGGCATTTCCGAAGGGGCGTGGGTGGCGCTGGTATCAGCAGAGCTGATACCGAAAGCCCCCACACTGCACGCTCGGGGAGCGAGAGAGTTCCCTTAGGCGATAGCGTCCGGGCGGCAG
>JAFYET010000147.1 GCA_017544125.1 Ruminococcus sp.
ATGGGCGTTGGTATCAAGGTAAATACTGCTAAGTACGGCGTATAATTTAATACAATCAAGGCCGCTGCGTTTTGCGGCAGCTTTTTTTATAGGAGAGAGATATGACTAAGGACAGCTATATTGAATGGTGCGAAACGATAGTCGGCGCATCACATGACAAGCCATTTAAAAACGACTTTGACTCGGTGGTGCTGCGGCACAAAGACAGCAGAAAATGGTTTGGCATTATAATGAACATAAAGGGCAGGTGGGGCGTTAACCTCAAGACCGAGCCTATGCAGGGCGACCTTTGCAAGGCATCATACGAGGGGATAACGGCAGCATATCACATGAACAAGCAGCACTGGGTAACGGTATATTTTGAAAGCGATGTGCCCGATGACCTGCTCTGCGGGCTGACGCTTGAGAGCTTTGAGCTTACAAAAAAGAAATAGATGACACAAAACAGCACGGGCTTTGAGCGTGCTGTTTTTTATAAGCAGGGCGGGAAACAAATTATAGCTTTTGAAACATCTTTACAACAGATTTAAAATATGGTATAATAATAAGGTGTTCTTTCACGAAAACGTTTAAGTGAGGCGGCGAAAGGGCTGATGAGTTGTGAACAAATGTAAAATAATACAACTTTTTGCAACCTTTTACTAAATCAAACGTCTTGTAGTTGAAAGGGGTTATTGTATTGTAACAAATATTATAAAATGTGAGATATTGTATTGACAATCAATATTATACGTTGTATAATATAATACAAGGACAGGGGATAAGGGCATTATCTCCTCACACCTGCAAAAGAAAAAGAAGGGAGAGGTTATTTTGGGAGTTTTCTTAAAGTACATTTCAAAGAATATGCTCGAAAAGAAAGGCAGATTGTTCCTGCTCATCTTCTCGATCATGTGCTGTACAGCGCTTCTGATAATGAGCTTAGGGCTTGTAGATGTGCTGCTTGACAGCTTTACGCAGCCCGCAAGGGAAGCGGCGGAGGGGCAGGATATCACCATCTACTCCACCACAGACGAGCAGTTCTTTGATGAGAATGACGTAAAGGGCAATATATCCGACCTGACAGGCGGCATAGGGCTTACGGGCGTTCTCAATGAAGACGAGATAATCTATGTAAACATCGACGGCAAAAAGGGCTATGACAAGGATATGGTAAAGGGCAGCCTTGACAATGTAAATGAAAAGGCGTGCGTTATATCCGACAGAATAGCCGATGAGAGAAACCTTGACATAGGTGACAAGCTCACCGTGGCAGTTAACGGCGAGAAGACCGACTTTGAGATAAAGGGCATAGCTGCAAACGGCGGCATCTTCTACGGCGACACAAAGAAGAACTTCACGGTAGTTGTTCCCTATGCTTATCTCGATGAGCTGCTCGAAGCAGGCGGCAAATACAACTACATGAGAGCCAAGGTAGACAGTGAGGACAAGAGCTACGATGCTATCAAGGGTCTTATAAGCGACTTCAATGACGAGAACGACAAGGTGGCAGCTTCTGCACTTGTCAACGACAGCACCGACGGCTCAGAGTCGATAACCTTAGGGCTTTACGTTATGCTCTCTATCGTGTGCGTTGTGTGCGTTATCATCATCTACGGCGCATTCAAGCTGATAATCACCGAGCGCATAACGGTAATAGGCACATTCATGAGCCAGGGCGCTACAAAGAAGAAGATAGAGCACATCTTACTTGTTGAGGCTGTTCTCTACGGCGTGTGCGGCTCGGCATTCGGTGTGGGGGCAGGTCTCGGGGGCTTGAAGCTGCTCACCAACATGATCTCTCCCCTGAGAGAATACGGCATATATATGCCCCTCAGAATAAACGGCACACACATACTCATAGGCGTGCTGTTCGCAGTCCTGCTCTCGGTAATATCTGCATGGATACCGATCAGGAGCATAAGAAAGTTCCAGGTCAAGGACGTTATCTTAAACCGCATGGAGACGACCCACAAGAAGGGCGCTGTACGCTTTACTATCGGCTGCATACTCTTGGCACTTTCAGTAGTGGGTGCACTTGTAAGAAACGAGACTATCGACGCTTTAGCAGGGCTGTTCCTGGTATTTGCCATAATAGGTATGCTGATGATGTCAAGAAAGTTCATCAAGGTGGTTTCCGGCAAGATAGCAGGGCTTTTCAGAGGGCATACCACGACTTTCTTATCACTTAACGCTATCAAGACTTCAAAGCTTTTGCGTGGCAACATAACGCTTTTGGTGCTTACCCTTTCATCGGTAATGCTCATAGCATCCATAGGTGCAAGCATGACCGACTACATAGTAGATGCCTACGAGGAGCTCAACTATGACTATATGCTCTCGGCAGGCATACCCAGCAACGATGATGTCACCACCACACAGAAGATAGTGAATGAACTCAAACAGATAGACGGCGTTGACGGTGACAGGATATGCACACAGACAAACGCCTATGCAAACCTCAAGGACGACAAGTATGCCGTAGTAATGGCAGCAGACCCCGAGAGATTTGCAGAGTGGGCGCCGTATCTTGAACTCAAGAGTGATGAGTACATTGACGGCTTCAACAAGTACAAAGAGAATGACGGCAAGGTCATCATGGCATCAAAGAGGGTGCTAAAAGACACCGGCACAAAGGTCGGCGATATGCTGGAAATCGAAATTGAAGGCATAAAGGACAGCTTTGAGATAATAGGCGAATTTGACGGCAAGCAGTTAAACGGCGGCGTGCTCATACTTATGAAGGAAGACAAGATGAGCGAGATATTCAAGGTAAAGGAATCAAACTCAATAACCTTCTTCCTTAAAGACGGGGCAGATGCTGACAAGGTAGAGAAAGCCCTTAAAGACAGGGTAGGCGACTACGGCGCTACCTATATGTCAAAGCAGGAAATGGTAGATGACAACGTACAGAGCAACCAGATGATAATCGACATTCTCTCGATATTCACATACCTGGCACTGGTCATCGCATCAATAGGTATATTCAACAACATATCCATCAGCTTTGCACAGAGAAAGAAAGAATTTGCCGTTATGGCATCTGTGGGCATGAACATCAAGCAGAGAAGAAGAATGATACTCTCAGAGAGCATCACGGGCGTTGTATGGAGCGCAATTGCATCTATACCCTACACTATGCTTTTATGCATACTCGCACAGAAGCTGCTCGAAAACGTAGATATGGGCGGTCTTGATGTAGTGTTCAGCTGGAAGCAGTACCCGATCTATTTAGCAGTTATCGCATTTGTAATATTCCTCGCATCAATTGGTTCGATGAAGAACATCGCCAAGCTGAAGGTAGTGGAAGAGCTCAAGTATGAATAAGGAGGAAGAGAAAATGAACGTAATAGAAGTAAACGCTGTAAACAGAAAATTCCAAAACGGCAAGGAAGAGGCACACGTTTTAAAGGATATAAGTCTGAATGTTGAGGAGGGCGAGTTCGTATCTATCATGGGACCCTCGGGCGGCGGCAAATCCACCTTGCTCTACCTCTTGGGCGGGCTTGATATGCCTACCTCGGGCACTGTGAAGATAAACGGCACAGATCTCAGCACACTTAAAGACAAGGCACTTTGCAAGATGAGAAATGAAGATGTGGGCTTTGTGTTCCAGTTTTACAACTTGGTAC
>JAFYET010000016.1 GCA_017544125.1 Ruminococcus sp.
GAGGTATGTTACAGCCTCAGCTGTTGTAGGCATATTGGAAACCTCAACATAGTACTTAACGCCGTTAGCGATGATGTTCTTGGCATCTTCAAGAGTTACCTCGTTCTGTGTAGCGCAAGGCATTACGATGTCTACCTTCTGCTCCCAGGGCTTCTTGCCTGCAAAGAAAGGAACACCGAACTTGTCAGCATAATCCTGAGCCTTGTTTCTGCATGAAGCTCTCATCTCGAGGAGGTAATCTACCTTCTCACCTGTGATGCCGTCAGCATCATAGATGTAGCCGTCAGGACCGGAGATAGTAACTACCTTACCGCCGAGCTCGTTTACCTTCTTTATTGTACCCCAAGCAACGTTGCCGAAGCCGGATACTGCGAATGTCTTGCCCTTGATGCTGTCGCCGAAGTGCTCGAGCATCTCAACTGTGTAGTAAACAGCACCGAAGCCTGTAGCCTCAGGTCTGATGAGCGAGCCGCCGTACTGCATACCCTTACCTGTGAGCACGCCTACAAACTCGTTTCTGATCCTCTTGTACTGACCGAAGAGATAGCCTATCTCTCTGCCGCCTACGCCGATGTCGCCTGCGGGAACGTCAGTGTCAGCGCCGATGTGCTTGCAGAGCTCTGTCATGAAGCTCTGGCAGAATCTCATAACTTCAGCGTCAGACTTGCCCTGGGGGTCAAAGTCAGAACCGCCCTTGCCGCCGCCCATGGGGAGGGAAGTAAGGCTGTTCTTGAAGATCTGCTCGAAGCCTAAGAACTTGATAACGGATGCACATACTGTGGGGTGGAATCTCAGACCGCCCTTGTAAGGACCGATAGCAGAGTTGAACTGTACTCTGAAACCTCTGTTTACCTGTACCTTGCCGTTGTCATCTACCCACGGAACACGGAACATTACCTGTCTCTCAGGCTCAACTACTCTGTCGAAAACGCCTGCATCGATAAGATCCTGTCTCTTGTCAGCAACAGGAACGAGGCTCTCGAGTACCTCGTAAACTGCCTGGTGGAATTCCTTCTCGCCGGGGTTTCTCTTCTCAACCTGCTCGTATACCTTCTGGAGGTATTCATTCTTAAGTGCCATTGTAAAAACTCCCATCATATATTTTACTTTGTTGCCACGCAGCTTAAACGTTTTAAGCCCCCGGGCAATCAACGAATACATTATATCATATTCTTTTATATTTTGCAAGCCCATTTTGAGAAAAATTCAAAATTTTATTTTTATTTACAATTTAACAGGCTAAAAAGTCATAATATTAGGGTATTTTGAAAGCAAAAATGCAATCTATAAAATATTTCCTGCATTTCTGAGTAATAATGCAGGAAACTCCTGCATATTTGATGTGTATAAATGCCGGGCGGGGGATTTGTGTTAATTTGACGAAATATTCCGCTGCTTCCACCTAAACTCTTGACAAGAATGTTAGAATGTAATATAATATGATTGGCATAGTTTTAAGTAAATTATAAGGTTTTGCATATTTTTTGTGACATATATGACAGAGAAACAAAAAGGGGAGATGTGTTATGAAGGATGTAGGGAAGCTCATTGAAGACAGGTTCGGTAAGAAGGAGCCTGCCGAGATAGTAAATAAGATAACCGACGGCCTTGATATAGAGATACCGAGGCCTGTGAAAAAGGAAAAGAAAAGCCCCAATAACGAGGGCAAGGCACAAAATGAGCTGCTTATGTTCTTTATGGGCTTTCTGCTCTTCGGCGGCGGGCTTTACTGGGTGTTCAACTCATTCACCGTAAGCTCTACATGGGGCGCGGGCTACTGGGGCTTTGCAGGGTTCAGAATGCCTATGGGCACAATGCTCATACCGCTGCTTGTGGGTATAGGGCTTCTGTTCTTCTTTGAAAAGAAGGCTATCGGCGGCTTTGTGTGCGCTCTGGGCGTGCTTATAATACTTATATCTTTGATAACCAGCCTGTCATTCCATGCGACGAGCGGCACGCTTTATACTTATATTCTTATGTTCGGTATGGTCGCTGCAGGGGCTGCACTCCTTATCAGGGTGCTCTTCAAGCCTAACAACAGCAAGAAAAGTGATGACTGACGGGTAGAATAGCTTATGAATTTCTTGTTTGTCGGCTTTGCGCTGATAATAGTCAATGTAAACCTTAGCCTTTGGGTGACCTATGCACTAAAGACGCTGGGCTTCGTGTTTGCGGCTATCGGCATTGCCGAGTATTCGGTACATGATGACGGTGTTAAGGCGTACAGCCCCAATGCCGTGGCATCGGCGGTGATGAACGGCGCTTTTACAGCAGCGCTTATCTATGCATCAATTAAGCTCGATGCAAAGTATATAAATTATGCGGGCATTATAGCAGGGGTGTTCTCGACACTCGTGTCCTTTGACTTCCAGAAGCGCATGATGGTGCGTATACTGCGAAGCGGTGAGGGCAAGGTGGTGGAGGATGCTGAGAACCACAGGCTGCTTTTGCCGTTCGTGGCAGATGTAAAGCGCCTTGGCAGGGCGTGGAACAGGCTTACGGTCACTGTGGCGCTAAATCTGCTGTTCGATGTGCTCAACAGGCTTGTCAAGGTAAGTGCTTTGGTGACGGTGACGGGCATCGCTGCGGCATTTACAAAGGTAGTATGTATTGTATTGGCAGTGGTTTTTATCATCAAGTTCAATGAGCTGCGTGTCGGCTATGAGAAGACGATGGATAAACTCGACAATACATAAAATATAAAAATCTATATTATAGGAGGAAAATCAATTATGGCTATTTTTGAAAGAATAGGTGATATC
>JAFYET010000017.1 GCA_017544125.1 Ruminococcus sp.
ATCATTTGCTATCATGGCATCAACGCCCGCCGCCTCAGCGTCCTTGATAAAGCCCTCGAGCTTGGGCATCTCGTTATTATGCGGCAGAGTGTTGCAGGTAAGGTATACACGCTTGCCCCTGGAATGTGCTTCATTGCAGGCTTTTTTCAGGCTAACAGCATCAAACTTAGCCGAGCCTGCCCTCATACCGAACATAGTGCCCCCGAGGTATACAGCATCAGCGCCGTAATCAAGGGCTGCATAAAGCCTTTCCATATCCCCGACAGGGGCTAATATCTCAAGTAAACTATCCATTTTCATCATTTCCTTTGTCTGTTTAAAAACTCAGCCATTCTTATTATTCCTGAAAGTGCTTTTTCGTCATCGTTAGCATTGAGTGTATCAGTGTTCATACTGCACACAGGCTCACATATCTCATCACAACCGACAGAGCGAAGTATTATCCCTGCGGTCTTTAGTGCTGTTTCTTCTGTTCCCAAGCCGCCGCCGACAAGTATCACAGCACCCTTTTTCTTCTTTGTGATAAGCCTTACACCCTGAAAATGCGCCACACAGAAATACATCTGGCATCTGCTAATAACATCAAGCAGCCTGCCTGTAAGCTCATTAAAGTATACGGGCGAAGCGATGACTATATTGTCACTTTCTTGGATAAGCCTGTAAACGCTCTGCATACCGTCCTGCACAGCACAGCCTGTATGTGTCACGCAGTATCTGCAATCTACACATGGCGATATATCGCAGTAATAAGCGTCTATCACGGTCATTTCACCGTCAAGCTCACTAACAAGCCTGTTGATAAGTGTTACAGTGTTTCCCTGCTTTCTCGGTGAGCCGTTGAGAATAAGTGTTTTCATATTTCTCCCTATTTAAGCATTGTGCTTCCCGCATATAGCGGAAAGCACAAATGGTGATTATTCAGCTGAAACAAGACCTGCCTTGACAAGGTTCTTTTCATGCTCTTCATTCGTCTTAGCGTAGTAAGCCTTACCTGTATCAAGGTTATTACAGAAGAAGAAGTATTCTGTCTGCTCGGGGTTGAGTACGGCATTTATCGCATCAAGACCCGGGTTGCAGATAGGTCCTGCTGGCAAGCCCTTACAGTGATAGGTATCATACCCCTCGGTATAATACTTGATAGATACGTTAGAATCAGCCTCTTTTTTGATTACATTCTTTATGTAGTTAGATGTTGCGTCTGATTCAAGTGACGGGAACAGCTGTGAGTTATCAAGTCTGTTGATAAATACGCTGGCAACTATAGGCATATCCTTAACAGTGCCTGCCTCCTTCTGAACAACAGAAGCGAGGGTGATGACCTCATTGAGCGTCATGCCGTTCTGCTTCATCTTGCTTTCCATGCTGCTTGTGAACTTATCAGCAAAATGCTCCTTGATTATCCTTGCAACGTTATACGCATCGTCTTCGAGATAGAATTCATATGTATCCGGGAAGAAGAAGCCCTCCATTTTATAGAATTTCAGGTCTGATTCCTCGATAAGGTTCTCAAAAGCAAAGCCCTGGTTCTTGTTGAACTGGAAGATAAAATCTTTCTTGGTGCAGACCTTATTGTCTTCAAGAAGCTGTGCTGCCTCTCTTAAGGTTATGCCCTCGGGGAAGGTTATTGCGACTGTTGCTCTGTTTGTACGGTTGACAGAAAGCTCATCAATTATCTGCGCATAGCTCATTGAAGGTCTGAGTGTGATATCACCGGGGTAGAAATCAAGGTTCTTCATTCTCATGATAATGCTGAACAGCTTGGGCTCCTTGATGATATCATTCTCTTCAAGAAGCTTTATTACCTGGTCAGATGTTGCCCCGTCGGGGATATTGAAGGTTATCTCATTTGAGTTCTTGCCTATGCCCAGATACTCCATACCAAGGCGTATGCCGTTATATGCGATAACGATAGATACGGTAAGAATCAATGATATGATTATAAGCCCGCCGAAGACCGAGTTGTTAAAGCGTGACTTCTTGGCTTTCTTTTTCTTTTTCTTCTTGGAAGAAGAGCTGCCCTTATTTGACCTTATGATCTTAAGGTCTTCTTCATCACGCACATAGCACTTTTTGCGTGGGGCTTTATCGGCAGTTTGAGTGCGCTCATTGCCGTCATCGGTTATGTCCGTTCTCGGGTTTTCCGTGATAGGTATTATGGGGTCGCTGTCGCTCTCCTCAAAAGCCTTCTCCGCATCAAGCTCGATATCCGATACTTCCTTTTCTTCTTTTCCATTCTCAGGGTCAAGGGAAATATCAGCTATTTCCTTTTCATTATCCTCCTGCGAAGCCTCGGGGAATGATATATCCGCAATGCCGTCGTCCTCAGGCTTGTCTGCATCAGGGGCGTTTGCCTCATCGGCTGTCTCCTCAGCGCTTTGCGCTGTGTCAGATGCCTCGCTTACAGCCTCGCCAACTGATACGGCAGCCTCTTCGATAACCTCGGCAGCTTCATTGACTTGCTGAGATGTCTGCGCACTTTCCTCGGTATTATCTTGCGCTTTCTCGGGCTTCTTTGAATACTGCTTTATAATATCATCGAGCTTAAAGTCCTTATCATCCATTAAAACTTATCTCCCTTTCATTTATATAGCTTACACTTTTTTCTGTTATTACTATATCAGCACATATATCTGTTTTATCTGAATCAATGCTGTCTACGATACACCCGCTGTAACATATGCCTATCCTTTTACCGTTAAACCCGGCAAGAAACCTGTCATAAAACCCCTTGCCAAAGCCCACTCTGTAACCTTTTTTATCATAGCAAAGCGCAGGCACTATGCAGCAGCTCTTATCTGAAAACTCCGTTATAGCAGCTATGCTCTCTTTTGGCTCATCTATCGAATAGCTGCCGCTTTCAAGGTCATCAAAGCCGCTTATCGGGTAAAAATACATTATATTCGTTCCCTTTACACACCTCGGTGCAAGAACTATCTTTGTATCATCCTTAAAAAGCTCTGTCAAAAACCGCCTTGTATCCACCTCAATATCAGATGATACATAGCATAGTATCTCATCAAAGGGCTTTATTATATCAAGCAGAGTATCGGCTATCTTTTTATCATACTCACGCCTTTTATCTTTATCCATTTCAAGGCGATAAGTCTTCATCTGCTCTCTTAACTGTTTCTTGTTCATTCTCTGCACTGCATATTTGATTCAACAGCAAGGCTCTTTTCCTTGCCGCATAAAAGCTCTGCCAGCTTAAAGCCGAACTTGAATGCAGCCCCGGGACCCTTGCCCGTAATGAATATGCCGTCATGTATGACCATTTTCGGCATATAAGCGCTGCCCTTAAGTGCGCTCTCACACCCGGGGAAGCAGGTAGCCTTTACACCTGTGAGCAAGCCCTTATGCCCTAAAATAGTAGGTGCTGCGCAGATAGCAGCAATGAATTTCTTGCTCTCATAGCAAAAATCAATAGCCGCCTGTACTTCGGAACTGTTCTCGAGATTGACAGTTCCCGGCATACCGCCCGGAAGAACTATCATATCAAGGTCATCGCCGAGCTTTATCTCATCAACTGTAACATCGGCTGTTATCGGAATATTATGCGAGGTGATGACCTGTTTTCCCGTAACGCCGACGGTAACGACCTTAACGCCTGCACGCCTTAGAATATCTATCGGCGCAATAGCCTCTACATCTTCAAATCCATCTGCAAGAAAAACATATACCATACAAAACATTCCTTTCTATCGTCTGATCAAACCAGCTCTTCGAGCCTGCTCAGGAGCTTTTTGTTTATTTCATCTATTGGCAGAGGGTCATGCCCGTCTGAGCAGTCAATCATTTCCCAGCCGAGCTTATCTGCTGAGAAATATGCCGCCTCTCTGCACCTTTTCATATACTCCATATTAGCCTCGTGGATATCCTTTTTGCTTTCATCGCCCTCATACCTTGCAGCAAGCAGCCTTTGCGATACTTCAAGCGGCATATCAAGGAATACCACCTTATCAGGCCTCGGCAGCCCGAGCCTTTCGTATTCATAATCATAAAGCCAATCAGTAAACTCGCCCCAGTGCTGTTTATCGAGCTTGCTCATCTGATATATCAGGTTAGATGTAACATACCTTGCAGCGAGGATAAACGTTCCCTCATTATATTCCTTTTCCCAGAACTGCTTGAAGCTCGCATATCTGTCAACTGCATAAAAGCTCGCAGCAGCATAGGCGTTTATCTCATCAGCCGAGCTTGACAGCTTGCCGTCAAGATACATTCTTACAAGCACGCTTGAAGGCTGCTCGTAATCAGGAAAGCTGATGGGCTTTACACTCACGCCTTTTTCTGTTATCTTCTTTGCACAAAGCTCAAACTGTGTGCTCTTGCCGCACCCGTCAAGCCCTTCTATAACAGCAAGTTTACCCATTATTCCTGCCCCTTTAGCTCTTTGTATTTTGCCACAACTTCTTTAAAGCTGCCGCAGGTCATACCGCCCTCACCGCAGCGCCCGGTTCTCACACATGAAGGCCCTGCCTTGGCAAAAAGCGTGGGCGCTGCCTCAACACACAGCTTGAGCATTCTGTCAGCAAGCTCGTGTATCTCCCACTGCGCACGGTTGCAGCAGCGCAGCGAGAAGAAATTCATAAGGCTTCTCGCATTCATGGTGACAAGCATTTTTGTAGCACAGGCATTGGGCAGCACGAACCTTGCGTCCTCGATTGCCTTTTTCTGCGCCTTGCGCCTTGCGGTCTTTTCATCATCGCCCTGCTCGGTAAAGGTCTTGAAATGCTTTTCCTTAAGTATATCTGCGAGCTTGTTATATGAATCTATCGCCGAGCGCATCTGCTCATTGTAGAGCTTAATTGCATCTTCATCAGCAGCGATCTCGGGCGGGGTCACGAATTCAAACTTGCTCTCCTCAACATAACGCTGGCTCTGAACAGAAAAAGACGCTATCCTGTGCCTTGTTATCTGTGCAAGCAGTGAGCGTGAAACGCCCTCAATGCCGAATGTGAACGTAACGTGCTCGATAGGGCTCTCATGCCCTATATTTGTGAGCATATCAAGGAAGCTGTCTATCTTCTCCGGTGTCAGCCCGTCCATAAGTGTGTCGATATCTGCGCTTGCATAGCAGAGCTTTGCAGCAGTAGCTATTACCTTTTCGGGCTCGGGAGTATGCGTGATAAGTGTAACTTTCATTTTCAGCTTCCTTTCTATTTTAAAACCATTATTATATTATACCATTTTTTAGCCGTTTAGTCAATATCTTCGGGCTTCTTTTACGACCTGTATGTGTTAAGCAGATTCTCAGCATTTTCAAGCATAAGCTCGTCGATATTATCGCCGCCCATGATACGGGCTATTTCGAGCTTCCTGCCTTCAATATCAAGGGGCTTTACAGATGTTACCGTCCGCCCGTTCACATCATTTTTCTCGATAAGCAGGTGCTCGTTTGCCATTATGGCTATCTGAGAAAGGTGTGTAACGCATATTACCTGCCTTATCTGCCCTATCTCTCTGAGCTTTAAGCCTATCTTCTGTGCCGCCCTGCCGCTGACGCCCGTATCTATCTCATCGAATATGAGCGTATCTATGCTGTCATTCTGAGCTGTTACGTTTTTAAGCGCAAGCATTATCCTTGAAAGCTCACCGCCAGATGCGATCTTGGCTATCGGCTTAGGCTCTTCACCTAAGTTTGCGGATATAAGAAATTCTATTGTATCAAGACCGTTGACCGTGAGCTTGCCCGATGTCTGCGAAACAACCAGCTTGACATTAGGCATATTCAGAAATTCAAGCTCCTTTGTGACCTGTGAAACAAACCTCTCAGCAGCTTTTTTCCTGAACTGTGACAGCTCCTTTGCCTTAATAGACACCTGCGACAGAAGCTCCTTCATCTGCTCCTCCAGCTCACTTAGATCCTGGTCGGTGGATAGCAGGTCATCAAGCTCACTTTTGCTCTCATCAAGAAGCCTGAGCACATCGTCAAGCTCGGGACCGGATTTCTTTTTTATCTTTCTTAGCTCTGCATAGCGTTCATTCAGCCTGTCATACCTTTTGGGGTCAAAGTCCAGCTTATCAGAAAGTGCGCTCAGCTCCAGTGCTATATCATCAAGTTCGATGACAGCCGAGCTTAGCCTTTCCGAAATAGGCGCAAGCTCTGAAAAGATATCGGTATACTGCGTCACAGCATCTCTTGCATCACTTACCATTACCACAGAGCCGTCAATATCATCGCTGCCTTTAAGTATGGTATGCGCTTTATATATCGCCTCGGAAAGAATAACAGCGTTCTTTGAAAGTTCAAGCTCTCTGTCTATCTCCTCGTCCTCACCGGGCTTTATATCAAGGCTGTCTATCTCAGCAATGATATCCTGAAGCTCGTTAATCCTGAAAGCCTTGTTGTTGGCTTGCTTTTTTAGGTTATTTATCTTCCTTGCAAGCGCCTGAAGCTCGTGGAAAGACTTTCTGTAATCAGAAAGCAGCTCGCCCGCCCCCGAATAATCATCGAGGATATCAATGTGGCGCTCGCTTGTCATAAGTATCTGATTATCGTGCTGCCCGTGAACATTCACAAGCATCTGCCCAAGCTCTCTGAGAAGCGATATATTCACGGGTCTTTGGTTTATTCTCGCAGTGCTTCCCCCGTCAGAGCGTATCTCACGAGTTATCATAAGCTCATCATCTTCATAGCTTATGCCGTTTTCTGAAAGAAACTCTGCCGCTTCCTTTGATATGTTATAAAACGCCGCAGAAACAACTGCCTTGCCGGCACCCGACCTTACAATATCCTTGCTGACACGCTGCCCGAGAACTGCATTGATCCCGCCGATAAGTATAGACTTGCCCGCACCTGTTTCGCCTGTAAAGACATTTAGCCTGTCGCAGAATTCTATTGATGCTTTTTCTATAACGGCAAGATTTTCGATATACAGTTCCTTCAGCATTTATCGTTCCCCATTTTTTCCTTATAAAGTGAATTAAGCTCGTTTGTAAGTATGGCTGCATCATTTTCCGTTCTCATTAGCACGAATATGGTGTCCTCACCCGCCAGCGTTCCAACGGTGTTTGCGGGCTGCGCCATATCTATCCTTGCGCAGACAGCCTGTGCCATGCCGCTTTTGCATTTGATACATACGGTATTGAGCGCATGGTCAATACTTACTATCGAAGATACTATCAGCTCATCAAACAGCCCGTTTGCATTGCTTATAAGCGCCTCGGGCTTTTGCGGCAGGGCGTATTTAAAGCCCGTTGCAGTCGGCAGCTTGACAAGAGAAAGCGCATTTATATCCCTCGAAACGGTCGCCTGCGTCACATTATAGCCCCGCTGTTTAAGATGAGCAAGAAGTGTTTCCTGCGTATCTATATCATTTGAAAGTATTATATCAACTATATCATTGAGCCTTTTACTTTTCATTACAGTAAGCCCTCTCCCGTGCCTTTAAGCGGCTGCATCAGCTTGGTGTTTACAGAATTGAAGAAGCTGCCGCCTATCAGGTCGATAAGCTCTATCGAGTATTCCGACCTTGATATGATGACCTTGTCGTTAACGCCTATCTCAAATACATTCTCACCGTCAACGCTTACCATAGCCTTGGCATCAAGGTTTGCGTGGCATTTCACCGACAAAACGCTTGAAGCCGAGAAGATGATAGACCTTGCAAACAGAGTATGAGGGCATATCTGCGTAAACTCAATACATTCAAGGTCTGGCTCGATTATAGGCCCGCCTGCTGACATTGAATATGCCGTAGCGCCCGTGGGCGTTGAAAAGATTATACCGTCAGCCCTGAGAGAAGATATCACATTACCCTCTTTTGAAACTTCAAAATCAGCTATCTTTGAGTTATGGCGCTTTGATATAACAACATCGTTGAGTGCGTGGAATGTTCCTTTGAGCCTGCCGTTTTTATATACAAGAGCCTTTAGCATCATGCGCTTGCTCTTTGGTATATTATCGTCTTTGAGCTTTGAAAGCAGACCCAGCTCGCTTTTTTCAAGAGATGCCATAAAGCCGAGCCTGCCGCAGTTGATACCCAAAACAGGCTTTGACCACATCGCCGCAAGACCTGCACAGCGTATGATAGTGCCGTCACCGCCGATAGCTATAACGACATCGCAATCCTTTATAAGCTCCGCCTCATCGCCGTACTCTATCTCAAAGCCCGGCGCTATAAGCTCCTTATAATCGGCATCTATGCTTATGCCTATGCCGCTGTCATGAAGCACCTTGCAGGCTTCTATCGTGTATTCTTTGCAGTTTTGTTTGTCAAAATTGGGAAATATATATGCTTTCATATCAATACTCCGTTTATCAGGTCATTTAAGCCTTGAAAAAGCCTCATCAACTACGCTTTTCATATCTGTCGGTAAAATATCGCTGCCGTTTGAACGTTCTATCAGTGCGATATACTCAATGTTCCCGTCGCCACCCTTTATCGGCGAATAGGTCAGTTTCTTTATAACAAGCCCCTCCTGCATCATATATGCCGAAAGCTCATCGAGCATTCTTATGTGGGCTTTTTTGTCCTTGACTATGCCGTTTTTGCCGATAGCCGCCTTGCCCACTTCAAACTGCGGCTTGATAAGGGCAATTATCCTGCCGTTTTCTTCAAGGCAAGGTATCAGCCTGCCGATAACGAGCCTCAGCGATATAAACGAAAGATCGCAGGTCATCAGCGACAGCTTATTATCAAATAATTCAGGCTCAATGTATCTTGCATTTACGCCCTCGATGTTCTTTACACGTTCATCGGCAAGCAGCTTTTTATCAAGCTGACCGTGCCCTACATCGACCGCATATACATAAGCTGCCCCGTTTTGCAGCAGACAATCGGTAAAGCCGCCTGTTGATGCGCCTATATCAGCGCACACAAGCCCTTCGGGGGTTATATCAAATGCCTTTAACGCCCCCTCGAGTTTAAGACCGCCCCTGCCTACATACCGGCAAAGCTCACCTGTTATCTCAACGCAGTTATCATCAGCCGCATCGTATGAGGGCTTGTTCACCGTCTTGCCGTTGACCGTCACAAGCCCCTGCTCTATCAGCTTTTTTGCCTGCTCACGGCTTGGGGCGAGCCCCATGTCGGCTATTAGTTTATCAAGTCGCATTTATTATATCCTCAGCTTTTTGCGCCATTTTCTCGGCAGAGAGACCGTTCTCATCAAGCAAAACATCAACGGGTGCGTGTCTGATAAAGCCCGGCAGAGAAACGGGTGTGACGTTTTTGCAAAGCGATGAATACTTCTCGCTTATGCTGCCCTCACAATAGGCTTCCTCAAAAAAGATGACGTTTTTATAGCCCGATATTATCCCGATTATCTCCTCTTCGATAGGATATATCCTTACGAGTTTCATAATATCGCACTTTATATCCTTATTCCCGAGTATTGCTCTGGCTCTTGCCGCATTAGTGCAAAGCCTGCCGTATGTGACTATCAGTGTATCAGCGCCGCCGCCTTCAAGATAATAGTCACTTGTAAACTCACCGAAGGTGGGCTTCTGGCTGCCTCTTGGGTATCTTACAGCAACTATGCCCTTGTCATCATTAACAGCCCTTGAAAGGCAAAGCCTTAGCTCATCATAACAAGACGGCGAATAGATAGTCGTATTTGGTATAGATGTAAGAAGCCCCACATCAAATATGCCCTGATGCGTCTCGCCGTCAGAGCCGACAATACCAGCCCTGTCAATGCCGAACACCGCATGATAGTCGGTTATAGCCAGGTCATGCACTATCTGATCGTATGCACGCTGCAAAAATGTGGAATACACCGCAAACACGGGCGTTATTCCCATAGCCGCAAGCCCGCCGCTGAATGTAACTGCGTGCTGCTCGGCTATGCCCACATCATAAAACCTGTCAGGGAAAGCCTTTGCGAAGGTATGAAGCCCTGTTGCGTATTTCATGGCAGCCGTTATGGCAAATATGCGCTTGTTCTTCCTTGCAAGCTCGGTAAGCTCAATGCCAAACACCGACGAATAGCTGTCAGATGTAACAACATCGGGGTTGCCTGTTTTTATCTCAAACGCACCTACGCCGTGAAACTCACCCGGGTTCTTTTCAGCAGGCGGGTAGCCCTTGCCTTTTACTGTGTTTACATGGACAAACACAGGGCAGTTCATGGCCTTTGCCGCCTTTAGCCCCTTTTCAAGCTCATCAAGATTATGCCCGTCAAGAGGTCCTACAAACTCAAATCCAAAGTCCTCAAACATCGTGCTGTGAAGCAGTATATTCTTGAATGCGTTCTTTGATGAGCGTATAGTCTTTTTGATAGGTCTGCCCACAACAGGCGTTTTATCAAGCGCACGCTCTACGACCGATTTGGTCTTGTGGTATGAATCCTTTGTTCTGAGCTGTGAGAGGTATTTTGCCACAGCCCCCACGTTCTTTGAGATAGACATTTCATTGCAGTTGAGTATAACTATAATGTTAGTCTCGCTCTTTCCTGCGTTATTTAGCCCCTCAAAGAAAAGCCCGCCGGTAGCAGCACCGTCGCCAACAACAGCGATAGCATGGTGCTTGTCCCCTGCCGCTTTCATAGCGCAGGCAATGCCCAAAGCCGCAGATACAGCCGTTGAGCTGTGACCGCTTATAAACGCATCATGCACCGATTCATCGGGTCTGCAAAAGCCGCTGAGCCCGTTATCCTGCCTGAGAGTGTCAAACCTGTCAAGCCTGCCTGTAAGTATCTTGTGTGTATATGCCTGATGCCCGACATCCCAAACTATCTTGTCTTTTGGTGAGTCGAACACTCTGTGTATCGCCATAGTAAGCTCAACTGTGCCGAGATTTGATGCGAGATGACCGCCCGTCTTTGAAACGGTATCGATCAGTATCTCCCTTATCTCGCCGCAAAGCTCACCGGCTGCCTTGGTATCTATCTTTTTAAGATCCCTTGGCAGCTCCATTGAGCTGAGCTTATATTTATCAAACGCAGACACCTGATCATCTGCCTTTCGTCAGTTATTTCTTGTCAAAAGCTCTGTGGTAAGCTCCTTCAAAAAGCCGTTATCCTCAAACCCATCAAGGAACGAGAGCGCTTCTTCGGTAAGCTCTCTTGCCTTATCCTTTGCTTTTTCAAGCCCCAGCAGTGATACATATGTTGACTTGCCCTGCTCTTCGTCACTGCCTATGGGCTTGCCAAGCTCTTCAAAGCTGCCTGTAACATCAAGAATATCATCAACTATCTGGAATGCCTTGCCGAGCCTCTCGGCATAGCCGCTTGCCGCAGCGGACTTTTCGATATCACCTTCGCCGCAGCCACCGAGCCTGCACCCCATAAGACAGGCAGCCTTTATAAGCGCACCCGTCTTTCTTTCCTGAAGTGTATCAAGGGTTTCAAGCGAAATAGCCCTGCCCTCGCTCTCAAGGTCTATGACCTGCCCGCCTATCATACCGTAAACGCCTATATGCGATGAAAGTATAGATATGAGCTTTATGCCAGTTTGTGCCGAAATATTGCCGCACTCGGCCTCTGTGGCTATCAGCTGAAACGCCCCCGTGTTGAGTGCATCGCCTGCAAGCAGTGCTATATCCTCACCGAACTTCTTGTGGCAGGATTCACGCCCACGCCTGTAATCATCATCGTCCATACAAGGCAGGTCATCGTGGATAAGCGAATATGTGTGTACAAGCTCGATAGCGCAGGCACTGCGAAGTGCTTTTTTG
>JAFYET010000018.1 GCA_017544125.1 Ruminococcus sp.
ACACTATTGCCATACCGAAAAGCTCGTCGGCAGCGCACACGGTTGAAAATGCAAAGGCGGCGGAGATAGAGCTTTCCGATGATGAGCTTAAAATGCTTGACAAGGAATTTCCTGCGCCGGACAGAGAGATACCATTAGATGTGGAGTGAGAGGGGCAAAGTGCCCTGATATAAATGATATGAAGACCGCCGCTGAGCCAAAATACTCAGCGGCGGTATACTGTGCAAACGATATAATAAAAAAGCTATCGATCCAGCAGCCACTCCAACACATATTTCTGCCGTATCCCATTGTATGATATCGGCGGATCGTTGTCCATTGTCAGAATGTATTTCGGATTGTGATCCTGAATGCTTTCCAATGCGCCAAGCTCTCTTTTTAATGTCTGCTCATCTCGTACAGACCATGATACCTGATAGTATTCTGTGTTGCCGTCAATATCCTGAACTACAAAATCGACCTCTGCACTTGCATTTTTACCGACATATACACGGTAGCCTCTTCGCAGAAGCTCAAGATAAACGACATTTTCCAGAATATGTCCCATATCAGCGTTTGCGGTGCCGAGCAGATAATATCTCAGCCCTACATCGGCAATATAGTATTTATCAAACAGCTGCAAATACTCCTTGCCCTTTATATCATATCTGCTCACACGATACATAAGCAGACTGTCTGTCAGACCTTCAAGATAATTCTCGACTGTGTGATTTGAGATCTTTCTTCCTTTGCTTGTCATAGCGTCGGATATCTTCTTTGCAGTACAGGGATTGCCTATGTTGTCAAACAGAAACTTGATCACGCTTTTTAACATCAAAGGATCCTGAATTCTCTTTCTCTGCACGATATCATTAAGAACTATCGTATTGAACAGCCCGTCAAGGTAAGCGTAGATATTTCGTCTGTTGTCAAGCTCTACCGTATAGGGAAAAGAGCTGTTATATACATAATCTCTGTATAGCTCATCAAGCGGTCTGTTGTTGTCAAATGCACTTACATATTCTTTGAATGAAAGCGGCAGCATTTTAAGCTCAACATACCTTCCTGAAAGAAGCGTTGCCAACTCTCCCGACATAAAATATGCATTGGAGCCCGTTATATACACATCTGTATTTTTTTTTATAAACAGGCTGTCCACTGCCTTCTCAAATCCCGGAACGTGTTGTATCTCATCAAGGAAGATGTAGTTCATCTTATCGGGAAGCATTTTTGACTTTACATATTCATGCAGCTTTTTATAATCACATAGTTCTTCGTTTTCAGCATCTTCAAAGTTTATAGTTATTATCTGCTCGGACTGCACTCCCTCGTTCTGAAGTTTTGCACAGAACAATTCAAACAATGTGGATTTGCCGCATCTTCTGATGCCGGATATTACTTTGATTATCTGTTTGTCTTTCCAGTCCATCAGAAAGTTCAGATAGTCCTCTCTTTGTATCAACATGGTATAGCAGCTCCTTTCATATAATAGTATATACTGTATTGGAGATATTATACCATATTTAGTTCTATTTGTCAATAAGTTGGAAACGTACTTCCAACATTCGCTTTGACTTGACACTTAGCATATTGCCTTTCCCGTTCCCCCATAAACTCCGACCCTTTGTCGGAAGGGGGATAATATATTCTGATCGGGATATACTTCTTTGTTCTGATTATTGTTTGCTTTTCAGTTTATAGTATTTCTCACGTTCAATTAGCTTGGGATTTCCGTCATCATCAAAGTATTCCGGCTTATCGGTAATCCCGATCGGCTAATCAAAAAAGCTCATTTGCTCATATCTCTCGGGAAACTCCGAAGTATAAGCAAAGCATTCATCAGGATCGTGTATTATACCGTACTTCTCACATATCTCGTGAAAACGCTGCATAAGGCGTGAGCTGTTATCGCTCGCTACATCATAAGCATTGCCGTATTTCATCATATACTGCCTGCTAAGCCCAGGGAAATGTCTGTCGAGCGCCTGATAATAGTATTCTCTGTTGCCCTTACGCAGGGTCATTCCGATACCGAAGCATACTATCCCTTTCACTCCTGCATCAAGGCAGTATTCCATAAGCCTGTTGAAATTTTCATTTGTGTCAGTAAGGAACGGCAGCAGCGGTGTGAGCCATACGACAGTCGGGATACCTCTCTTGTGAAACTCCTTCAATACCTCGTACCGCCTGCTTGTGGGGCAGACATTCGGCTCGATCATACTGCTTTGCTTATCGTCAGCATTCGTAAGCGTCATTTGCAGAACACTTTTACCCTTGTGGTTGATACTGTCAAACAGATCAATGTCACGAAGCACGCGGTCGGATTTTGTGATGACCGTTGCACCGAACTCATATCTGTCTATGAGTTCAAGACATTTCCTTGTCAGCATCAGCTTATCCTCGCACGGCTGGTAAGGGTCGCTCATTGAGCCAGTACCTATCATTATCCTTTGGCGTTTGCGTCTGAGTATATCTTCCAAAAGCTCGGGAGCATTGATCTTGATCTCTATATCCTCGAAGTCGTGCTCAATATGGTAGCATTTACTCCTGCTGTCGCAGTAGATACAGCCATGTGTACAGCCGCGGTAGATGTTCATTCCGTTCCAGCGTGTCAGCAGCGATCTTGCCTTGACATAGTGTATTATTATCTCTCATTTCGTTGGTGTTTCTGCATAAAAAGGCTTACGCAATTCTTTCTGCGTCTATTATATCATAGGCGGGATATATTGTCAATTTTGTAAGGGAGTATTATTCTTCGGGTGCCGATAGCTTTTATGTAGGCTGTTTTGCACCGACTCTTTTCCCTATCTCCGCCATCACCCCCATAAACTCCATACCTCTGTCCCCTGTCAACACAGTCAGCAGCGGGTCGCCCTCCCGTATCCTCATAGTTCTTCTTATCTCCTTGGGTATGACGACCCGCCCGAGGTCGTCGATGCGCCTTACTATTCCTGTTGCTTTCATATATATCACGCTCCGTGTTTTTTGATTTGCAGGGATATTTTGCGCAGAAAATGACAAATTATTCGTTTTTGGCAGAAAAATGTGAAAAGGATATTGACATTATTTTGAAAAGTGGTATAATGGACGAAATGGAGGGGAGATCAATGATAAAATGCCCGTTAGTTGACAAAGATATATACGAAATAGATTGCCTGGAAAATATTGATATAATTGACGAATTCATTTCAAGTGAGGAGCATATCCCCGATGAGTTCAAAGCAAAGCCGAATTACAAGGATATATGCAAAAAGTGCGCTTTTCACAACAGTACTTGGAAAGAAAATAGGAATGACGATATGAACAAGTCAATGCATATCCTTGACGGCGGAACAATCGAAGAAAGAATCGCTGAGATGAAAGTGTTTCTGGGGCTTTCCTCCGAGCAATCATTTGACGATTTGCCTGATGATGAGTAATGATTGATATTAGAATACAACAAAAACCGCCCTCCCCCGAGAGCGGTTTTCTTCATTATGTTTAACTTGTAATATCAGCCCTTACTCCGTCACCAGCTGCCTTATGCCCACACGCTTTATCTTGCGTGATGCAAAGTATGCAAAGACGAAAAAGCAAAGACATATCACGGCTATCGGTATGATAACGCTTAATGCCGAGAAATCACAGTAGAATGACGATATGCCCATGGCTTTGAGTAATACCGAGAGTATGCGCTCGGTGAACAGCAGCCCGAAGGTCGTGCCTATGACAGAGCCTATCAGCGCTACTATGAAAAACCTTGCCGCAAACTGTAACCTCAGATCTCCCGAGGTGAAGCCCTGTGAGCGGTAGATGCCTATGTCTGTCTTTTCCTGAGTAAATGCCTTTGAGCAGACCATTGATATTACGATGAGCGCAAAGACCACCGAGAAGCTGTATATTACCGTCTTCATGGCTGTGACGGCGGTGTTGAACAGCTGGTATTCCTCGTCGTCTTCGTAATTCCCGGTCACGTCCCTGGCTTCAAAGGCTTCTGTGCCGAAGGTGTCGTTTATCGCCTTGGCGACTTCAGCTGCCTTTTCGGGGTCAGCAAGGTTAAAGCCGCCCGAACCTATGTTTTTGATGCCCATTTTCTCAGCGCCCTCGCAGCTCATGCAGAATGCCTTGCCCGTGTCTGCCATCGAGGGGTAATAGCCTGTGATGATGTAATCGGCTTTGTGCTCGTTCTTGGTGACAGTTACCGTGTCGCCGATTTTCAGATTGAGCTCATCTGCAACAAGCTCGGTTATCATTATCTCGTTGTCGTATTTGCAGGCTCTGCCCTCGCTGACATAGTGATCCTCGGGGTATGCACGTATCTGGCAGATTATCTCCTCGCCGTTTATCGAGAGATACTGCTGCTTTTGAAAATATCTTGCACGTATGTCGGCATGCTTCTGCGCTACCTTAACTATCTCATCGCAGGTCTCTTTGCTGACTTTGCTGTTTATGTAAAGCTCAATGTCGTAGTAATAGCCGCCCATCATCTCGGCTGCCTTTTTTGATTTGAGCGTGTCGCCTATGCCGTTTATCATCAGCATAAAGAAAATAAGCAGCGAAGCTATCACGATCGATGCAGCGTACCTGCGCTTTGATGAGGTAAACTGCCTGAGTGCCAGTAAAGCTGACAGCCCTCTTTTGCCGATAGGTGCTTTGAGCCTTGAATCAAAGTATATCTCGCTCTTGCCGCCCTGTATCGCACGCATGGGGGTTATCCTGCTTATCTTTCTTGTGGCGAGCAGTATAAAGAGCGCCGATACTATGAATATCATAAGCATTACAAGGGCAGTCTTTGCGGCGGCTATGTGGGTCTGTGCGATAAAGCCCGACATATTGTCAAACACGCCCGTGAGCACCCCTATGAGCGGTATCGCAGCCACAGCCCCCAACACCGAGCCGATAAGCTCGGCAAACAGATACTGTATCATGAACACTGCCCGTATGCGCCTGCTTGAAAAGCCCTGAGCTTTTAAAATGCCCAGGTCGGTGTAATCCATCTCTATGCCTGATGATATGCTGTGCCACATAACTATCATCACAACGCCCACAAGTATCATGATGAATGAAAACATGATGCCCATGATTATCTCGCAGTAGATGTTTGTATAGTGCGCCGACATATCCTTTGTCATAGAGCCCCACGATCTGGAGACAAGCTCCGTGTCGAGGTTTATCTGCCGCGTGAACCTGCCGTCAGAGAGGTCACAGTCATCAGCTCTGTAGACCTGCACTATCTTGCACGCCCAGTAGCCGTTCTCGTCGCTGCAATTATCAAGGGCTTCTTTGCGCATTTGGGCAAAGTCATCATCTGATATGAAATTCCACTTCCAGCCTATGTTCATCGAGCCCATCATAGGCTCTGCCACAAAGCCTTTTACCGTGAACTGATATTCCCTGCCGCAGGCACGCATTGTCAGCTTGTCGCCGATCTTGCAGCCGATAGCGTTCTTTGCGCCGTATGATATATATATTTCGCCTTTGCCGGGGGCGGGCAGGCTGTCGCCGTAGCCGGTGCCGTCTTGCTTTACATTCTTTAAGCCGCCTTTCATGGCTGCGAGATACCAGGTGTTGCCGTTTGTCATGCCGTCTGACATCACCAAATCGGCAGCTATCGCATCTGTCACGGTGTAGCGCTCTATAAGCTCGTTTGCATCGAGCCTGCTTCTTAGCGCATCGTCAAACCTGTCCTCTCTGATGAATGATATGAAGTTAGGGCTGTCTGCCTGCTTGTATAGCTCGTCAAGCGTGTCGCTGCAGCTTTTGTCAACGCTGAGAATGAGTGTGAGCGACATAGCACTTATGAACATAAGTATGAGTATGCTTATAAACGTACCCTTCTTGCGGCGAATGTTTGCCCTGATAAGCGTTAACAGATCCATACCGCTCACCTCACCATTCCATAGAGCCGAGCCATGCGTTGAGCTGCGTTTCACGGCTCTTTTCTTCATTCCTGTCGTATGGGGGAAGTGTAAGCTCGCCTATGACCTTTCCGTCTGACAGGTAGAGAATGCGTGTTGCCCTTAGTGCCGCACGAATGTCATGGGGCACCATAAGTATGCTCTGCCCTTCACGGTTAAGGTCTGTCATCAGGTCAAGCACCTCGGTGGTGTTGCGGCGGTTGAGAGCGCCTGTTGGCTCATCTGCAAAAAGCAGCCTCGGCTCGTTTATCAGCGCTCTTGCGACAGCGCACCTTTGCTGTTCGCCGCCTGACACCTGCGAGGGCAGGTGGGTGCTTATATGGTCGATACCCATTCTTTTAAGAAGCTCCTGCGCCCTTTGTCTGACCTCGGCGGTAGTCTTTCCCTTATTAAGAAACCCCGGAACAGCCACATTCTCGTGAAGCGTCAGGTTGCTGACGAGGTGCATCTGCTGGAACACAAAGCCAAAGTCATTATGTCTGAGGGCTGCGAGCTGCTTCTCATTCATAGCGGCTATGTCTTTACCCTCATACATCACACGCCCGGCGGTCGCCTTATCCATACCGCTGAGGGCATACAGCATAGTGGATTTACCCGAGCCCGATGCGCCCATTATCACAGTAAAATCGCCCTCATAGATATCCAGGTCTACCCCCGTGAGTATATGCACCTGCCCGCCGTTATGGGCAAAGCTCTTTGAAAGCGCCCTTGCTTCAAGAATAGTTTTTTTCATACATTTATCGCTCCTTTTGGTCTTTGTTGTATTCATTATACACCAAAAGTTATTAAGAACTCCTTAAGAAGTGGGGGATGGATCAGGTAACAGGTTACAGGTAACAGGTAACAGGTAAGGTGTCCGCCTGCGGCGGACGGATTTTAAAGTGTTGCAGAGGGCATTGAACAAAAGCCTTAGATTGCAGCGTTAGGTAAACGAGATAATATGATTTAGCGAACAGCGCCCGATAACCACGCCCGAATGGGCATATCATCGGCGCTTTGCGCCGATACAATACCTGTTACCTGTTACCTGTAACCTGTTACCTGAAAGATAAATCCCAATTTATCTCTCCCCCTCCGGCAGCGCCACTGTC
>JAFYET010000148.1 GCA_017544125.1 Ruminococcus sp.
AAAGAGGGCGAGATAGTGCTTGACCTTTACTGCGGCACAGGCACGATAGGCTTATCGCTTTACAAAGAGGGGTGCAGGCTGATAGGGGCTGACATTGTTCCCTCATCAATAGAAAATGCAAAGAAAAACGCCGCACAAAACGGCATTGATGCGGAGTTTATCTGCGCAGATGCTGCAAAGGCAGCGGAGGTTTTCTTTGATCGTGGCGAGCGCCCGGATGTGATAATAGCTGACCCCGCACGCAAGGGCTGCGACAGGGCGACCTTAGAGCTTATGGCGAAAATGGAGCCGAAGAGGATAGTGATGATATCCTGCGACCACTCGACGGCGGCGAGGGACATTGCAATACTCAGGGAGCTTGGGTACGAGATGAGCAAGTGTGCGGCGGTGGATATGTTTGCGAGGACGGCGCACGTGGAGTGTGTATGTCTTTTATCAAAGCTTTCTGAGGCATAGCGTCATATCAAAGGCAAACCTTAATAAGGAGTACTACACATGAAAATAGCAACATACAACGTATGGAACAGTGACGCAGGAATGCCTGATAGGTTTGGGCAGCTTGTTGATGAAATTACCGGGGCAGGGGCAGATATTATCTGTTTACAGGAAGTGGCGGATCATCGGATGCACGACGAATTTGCGGCGCTTTGCGGATACGGCAATTCTCATTGGCAGGAGCAGGCAGGGCTTTCTATCTTAAGCAGATATCCCATTGAAAAAACAAAGGACTATAGATTTGCTGCATCAGCTTATATACGATTTGAAAGCAAGAGCATACTTATCGTAAACGTACATTTACCGTGGGAGAAAGCGTCTTTAAGGGAAAAGGCGATAGTGGATATCTTAAAGGGTATTTCAGATATACAGGCTGACTACACGCTTATAACGGGAGACTTTAACTGCTCTGAAAGTTCGGCTGTTTATCGTTTCCTTACCAATGAGCAGTCGCTTTTGGGTGCGGACGCATATTATTTCGATTTGGCAAAAGCCTATGCCGAAATAAATGGGACAAAAGCACCGGCGACTTTGAGTTTTCGTGAAAACCCTCGCTGGGGCACAGTGCAGGCTAAAAACACAATAGAAGTAAACCAAAGGGTTGACTGGATATTATTAAAGAACCCATACCCCAATGAACTGCCTGAATTAAAGGGCTGTACGTTGTTTGGCAGAAAGATATCAGAGCAAACACATCTTGCGGCAAGTGATCATTACGGCATAGCGGCGCAGATAGAATTCTGAGGATAATAAAAAATGACAACAAGAAAAATACAGGTCTGCCCTTACGATGAGCGGTGGAGGCAGGAGTGCTGTAAAGAATAAACATAGCGAGGTAACAAATGCAGATAACAAACTACTTTGACAGTGATGACAAGGCGCACTGGCTTGATGAGATAGGGCGCTGTGAGTGGGCGGGCGGAAGGTATCTTCACGAGCTTTTAGAGAACGGCAGCTTCTTTGACTTAGTGGGCGAGGGGGCAAGGGTGCTGATGCTTGTCGAGGGCGGCGAGCTGCTCTCTTTTTGCACCTATGCGCCCAAAGACGACATACAGCCCACCGACTTAACGCCGTGGGTGGGGTTTGTTTACACCTACCCCGAGTACAGGGGCAGGCGGCTTTTCGGGCTTTTGCTTGACGAGGCGGTAAGGTTAGCGGCATCGGAGGGCAGGGAGGCACTCTACATATCCACCGATCATGTGGGGCTTTACGAGAAATACGGCTGCGAGTTCTTACGCACGATGACGGACGTTCATGGGGGAGAGAGCAGGGTATACATAAAGTATGTGCTGAGTGATAGATGCCCATATTGCGGGAGAAGTCTTAATGACAAGGAGAAATAGATTATGGGAAAAGCAGAAGATATCGGATTAAAAGATAAATACACTTTTGAATATGGTGGAATAAATATAACACTTACAAAAAGTGGTGAGTGGCATAGGGGTGCTAACAAGTTGTCGGATATACAATGGTTTTTGTATGAAATGAAAATACAAGGCTTGATACCACATATAAATGAATATGACAGAATAGGTTTTATGTTCACGCCCATTACAAAAGAAAACTTTACAGATTCAATGTTAGTAATGATAAATGTTTCAAAAGAGAATGCTGTATATAGGAATATAGATTTGAATACGGGTAATGTTCATCCTTCAAAGGAAGATGTGGAAGTTGCTGGATATGATGAAATAAAACAGCTGGTACTTTTCAATGGCAATGGACCTTTGACAATGCAGCTCGTTGAAAACGATGAATACTACATATACAGTGCGGTTCACAAGGCGTGTTATTACCCGCTTATTGAGGATAATGACGACTTAAAAAACAACATAAGATACAAGTTTTTAAGGACAGTAGGGGAGGTAATCAGTAATGCAGGCGCTAAGGTTTCTTTATG
>JAFYET010000149.1 GCA_017544125.1 Ruminococcus sp.
TCCGCTTTTGCTAATTGTACAGCTGTTTTTTGTTACTAAGTTGTGACATAAATGACATTGACAAACCGTAAACTATATGTTAAAATGAAAATGCATAATAATATGCATAGACAAAGACATAAAATGTAGACAGGAAATACGGAGGGATATGCTATGTTAAAGAAATCAATTCTTACACCCGTGCTTTCGGGCGTGCTCGCAGTTGCAGTAGTTGGCTCGGGCGCATATTACTTTATGGATCAGAAAAACGCTGATAAGGACGATGAAAGCTCCAGCCAGTCTGAAAAGGCTGATAAGGACAGCAAGAAGGGCGAGAGCGTTGACATCAAGGTCGATGATAAGGAGCTTCAGGAGGGTCTTGACAAGGCAGTAGATAAGATAGACGAGGTCAAGTCAGGCGTTGCTGACCAGGTAGATAACGTTACCAAGGCTCTTTCGGGCGACCTGGATTTCTCCTATAACGCAAGCCTTACAGTTACCCCCGGCGAGGTTATGACCAGCGAGGTCGATCTTAAGTCTGTTGGTATAAACGCATCTGCAAAGCAGAAGGGCGAGAATTCACAGTTCTCTGTATCCGGCGTTTATGACGGCAAGACACTTGCTACTGCAAACATCATCGGCGACAGGAGCGGCGGCAATGTTTACGCTCAGGTACCAGAGCTTTCAAGCACATATGTAAGCGTTAAGACAGAGCAGTTAAAGGCAGTTCTCGAGCAGGCTGTTCAGGCACCCATGCAGGCTTACACTCAGAAGGCTTCCGAGGCTATGGAACAGCAGAATGGCGACGGCGCTGTTTCTGTAAAGGCTGAGATGCCCGATTTCAACAAGCTCATAGAGGTGCTCGACACAATAGATGCTGATGCACTTGAAAAGGATATTGCAGAGTATGCACAGGTAGTAGCTGACAACTTCCCCGAGGGCAAGGACGCAGGCACTACAAATGGCGAGGTAGACGGCGTTTCCTATGAGCTTTCAACAAAGACATATGACGTTACACAGGCTGATGCTATAAAGATATATAAGGCAGTTGTCGAGAAGGCTAAGGACGACAAGATCGTAAAGGATCTGCTCGATAACGAGACAGTTAAGGAAATGACAGGCTCGGCAGGCAGCTCTGAGTATACAGCAGCACTTGATGAGCTTCTCAAGGAGCTTGAGAATGTGCCTGAGGACGCAGACGGCGAGGCTCTCAGCTTTGACGTAATGTTTGATGCTGACGGCAACATCGGCGGCTTCAATATGGATATGAACGGCGAAGGTATCTACGCTGTAGTTACAAATGTTGGCGATGATTTCGTGGTTGATATCAAGTTCAACGGCGGCGACGATGCCCAGATGACAGCAGCAGGCGCTATCAAGAGCGAGAACGACACACTCAACGGTTCTATAAAGATATCGGCTGAGTCCAATAAAGAAACAAGCTCTAACTTCGATATGGTATACACTCTCAAAGACGTTAAGACCACCGATGATGTTATGTCGGGTACTATGAGCTTTGAGGCAACAGCTGACGGCAAGACAGTGGGTATGGTATTCACATCCAACTCCACAAAGGATAAGACAGACCTGGTATTCTCCTCTACACTTGACGGCAAGAGCATATTTGACATTGCATTCATCTTAGAGCAGACAGATGCTTCTGACATCACAATACCCACAGATGCTATCGCTATCGACCTTGAGACGGGCGAGGGTGCTGACAAGTATGCTGCAACACTTGACCTTCCCGGCTTTGAGGCTAACATCAAGGACGCACTCGGCGAGGAGCTGTTCAACAAGATCATGGGCGCAGGCACCAAGACAATAAACGACGGTGACATCGCATTCAATCAGGATAGCACATCGACAACTGCTTCTGCAAAGAAAACAGCCTAAGTTAAAATAAAAGGACGTTAAAATAGCAGGACGTTAAAAATAATAAGCGCACCCGATGCAAAGGGTGCGCTTTTTTGTGTGCCTTATGATAAAAACTCATCAAGGTGAAGACCTTCAATGTGGTCAATGTCAAGCAGGAAGAGTATCTGGTCAAACTTCCCGGCATCGGTAAGCTCGTCAAGGGTCTGCTTTGCTGCCATGTCGGCATCTATCACTGTCACTGCCGAGTAGTGTGAGATTATAAAGGGTATCACAGGGTTTGTGTGCTCGGTCTTTATTATCAGAAGCCGTGGGCTTTCTTTGTTGAGGGTCGTTATGTCGAGCTTTTTGTACCTGCTGCCGTAGAGGTAAACATCAAGGGGGCTGCTGCCGCTCAGTGCGCTGCGGTCATATACCGACTTGTGCTTTTCCTTGGTGCTGCCGAACCACCCCGTCACCGAGGTAACTACCGTGCCGTTTTTCGGGGTCAGCAGCTCGATGTTGTCAGGGGTTATGCGCTGACTGATGTTTAGCTCGGTACACAGCGAGCCGATGTAGCCAGTCATTGCGTGCTCGCAGTCGTAATCTGAGAAAGGGCGGGGCGAGAAGCCCATTTTGCGTATGAATGATGAGTAAACATCAAATGCCCCGCTGCTTGTAAGTGATGAATCGGTGCGCAGGTAGATGTAATTCTCTCTTGATGTGTACAGGGGGCTGTAGGCATCAAGGGTGGCAATCGAGGGCTCAAAAGAATTGTAAAGCTCGGCTATATAGTGCTTCTGATCAAAGCCTACGCCCACCGAGGGCAGGTCTGCTGAGTATATGCCCGAGGCTGAGGGGATAATACAGGTGTATATGCTTTTGTCGCTGTATTTCCCGGAAAATGAATTTATGCCGTCAACGAGCCTTTCGGTGGCTTTGCCGCTCACTTCACTTGACGGGCGTATTACACCGCCGTTTACAAGAAAGCTGCCGTCTATCTCGGTTTTGCCTGCTGCCAGGAGAATAGAGGTGCGGAGCGTCTGCCAGCTCCTTTGCAGCGGGAAGTTGTCGCTCAGCTGCGAGTCTGCGCTACCCGACCATTTCGAGAGGGCTGCGGGCTTTGAGCCGAAAAACAGCGTGCTTGCGGCAAACATAACTATTATCGTAAAAAACATTATCACGCAGATAAGGTCAAGGGTCTTTTTCATCACATCACCTCAGTTCACGATGCCGGGAAAGCTAAGTGCCTGCCCTGAAAGGAATGCAGTACACAGCACCAGCAGCCCCAGCTGCCACACGGGTCTTATAAAGGGGAGAAAGTTCACCTTAGAGCTGCCGAGTTTATTGTAGATAAGTTCTGCAATGCCCGTGGTTATGAATATGCACACGCCGAGTATAAGGGCGTAGTTTTCAAAGAAATAGAGGGTGAGATTGTCAATAAGCATACCGTTTCGCCCGAATATCGCAAGGAAATATGAAAGCGCATAGCCCGTGTCGTTTGAGATAAAGAACACTACGCCTATGTGCATGAGCGTCATTGTAAGCACCACCGATATTATGCGGGGGAGCCTTTTGATCGGGCGGTCAAGCAGCGTCATCTCGATAATGCACAGAGCGCCCGCATAAACGCCGAACACCAGCCTTGAAAGCCCGGGGCCGTACCACAGCGAGAGCAGTATGCCCGTAGACACAGCTGCAAGGGCAGTGAACGCCCTGCTTTCGCCCTTGCCGTATATGGGCTTGAAGATATAGTCGATAAACCACGCCGAGACGGAAACGTTAAAGCGCTTTACCAGCTCGGTGACGGTGCGTGCCTTGTAGGGGTGGTCAAAGTTCACAGGCAGCTCGATGCCAAGCATGAGGGCAATGCCCCTTGCCATATGCGAAATAGATGCAAACTCAAAATAAACATACATACCCGCAGCCACAAGCCCGAGCCATGCGGTAACGGCGGAAACGCCGCCCATATCGAGCTTTATCAGCTGCCGCCACATACCCGAGACGGTGGCGCTTATAACGCACTTCTCGGCAAGCCCTTTGAGGTAGAGTGATATGCCCCTGCTCATCTTGTCGGGGGTCATCTTCGGGGCTTCAAACTGACCGGACACTGCACCGTAGCGCATCAGCGGACCCGCCGTCAGGCAGGGAAAGAAGCCCACGAACGCCGCCACCAGCGAGAATCTGTTATCGCATCTTAGCTCACCCTTATAAATATCAAAGCAGTAGGAGAGCGAGCCCAATGCATAAACAAACACCCCGAGGGGCGGGAAAGCCTTTGCCACGCCGCCGCTTATGATTCCGCCTGCACCAAGCGCCGAGACGATGATAAAGGCAAGCTCTGTGCATATCATCATAGCGAGAAATTTCTTCTGGCGGGGCTTGTCGTTTCGGCGGTTATCTATCATCATACCGAGCAGGTAAGTGCCGAGTGACGACACAAACAGCGGTATCAGCGCAAGCAGCGACCCCCACCCCACGAAAGCACACTCGCCGAGTATAAGCGTCTTGGCACGGTGCTTTTTAGGCGTGATAGCATACACCCCTACAAACAGAGGCAGAAAGAAATATAAAAATGTGATAGATGACATTGTCATATTTTGATGCCTCCTTTGGATGGAATGTGAGTTTTGAAAATTGGGAGTTGTGGGGGAACAAAAAACAAGAAGGTTTTGGGGTCAAGCCCTTTTCCTCAAAAAGGGCTTGCGGGGACGGGGGCAGAGCCCCAGCGAGGTTTGGAGCAGAGCTCCAACGCCGTAGGCGCAAGGCGGCGAACAAGTAATAAAAGAAGCACAACGCCCCGATTACAACAGCCCTCTAA
>JAFYET010000019.1 GCA_017544125.1 Ruminococcus sp.
CGGGGTCTTACTTTTAATATCCATGCGGCGTAGCCGCATACCTTAATTATGCATTATGAATTATGAATTATGCATTATGAATTATGCATTAAAAAGAGCCTCCAGCTCTTTTTTGCACTTCTGCTCAACTTTCTCGACCATGCCTTCGTGGCAGACAAGGGTCGGCTCGCTGATGACGCTTCTTGTCTGGTAATCGCCTGTCAGGTCGGCAACATAGCGTGTCAGCCGCTCAAGGTCAACTGTACCTATGGGGTAAAGCTCTGCTGTTTTCAGCTTTGGCAGCACCTCATCATAAAGCCACTCGCCGCTGAGAAGAGCATTGAACCTGTAAAGCTCCTTCCACTTGACATCACGCAGCTCCTCGGGCTTGTAGCCGAGCTTTTTAAAGCCCTCAAACATCTCGGGCTGGGCTATCTCGTCCCAGTAAATGTCCGTAAAAATGTGCAGTAAAAAGCCTTTGAGAAAATCCTCTCTGCCCTTCCACAGCACCTTGTATGCTTTGCAGAAATCCCTCGCTATCTGCTTCCATTGCTCGTAATCAAGGCTTCTCAGATGTGCAGGGTAGCGTACCGACTGGGGTGCAAAGCCGTCAATGTTCACCGCATCGGGTGATACAGCCCCTGCATAGAACTGTCCGTAATTTTTCACACCAAGCTCATTTGCCAGGTCGTATGCGGCCTTTAAATGTACTATCGCCGACGGCATATCACTTGTCCTCCAGACCTTTAAGGGCTTTTAGCTCGTTGCGGTCAAGCCTTATAACAGCGTCCTTGATAAGCTCTACCTCGTCCTTTTTGAGGGTGACTACCGCATCGGTCTTGTCCATTTTTATGGTCAGTTTGCCTGTAAGCAGGTTCGAGTCAGTAACAACGCCCCTGCCCTCGGCAGTGCGCACGATAGCCCCTACCTTCGGTGTTGTTTTCAGCAGGTCTTCATAAGCCTCCTGCTCGTATTTTAAGCAGCACATCAGCCTGCCGCAGGTGCCTGATATCTTTGTGGGGTTAAGTGACAGCGACTGCTCCTTTGCCATTTTGATGGATACCGGCTGGAACTCGCCCATAAACCTCGAGCAGCAAAACGGCTGCCCGCATATGCCTAAGCCGCCCAGCATCTTTGCTTCGTCACGCACGCCTATCTGCCTTAGCTCTATCCTTGTGCGGAAAACAGATGCAAGGTCCTTTACCAGCTCTCTGAAATCCACCCTGTTCTCAGCTGTGAAGTAGAAAAGCAGCTTGTTGTTGTCAAAGGTACACTCAACGTCTACAAGGTTCATTTTAAGCCCGTGGGCGGCGATCTTCTGCTCGCATATCTTAAATGCGTCCTTTTCCTTCTGCTTGTTCTTTTCTATCTGTTTGAGGTCTGCCTCTGTGGCAACTCTTATCATCGGCTTGATGTTGCCGAAGTTCTCGGGGTTTATCTCACGGTCGATAAGCACAGCCTCACCGCATTCAACGCCCTTCACCGTCTCGACTATGACCTTGTCGCCCATGTTCACCTTAACGCCCTTGGGGTTAAAGTAGTAAACCTTTCCTACGCTTTTGAAGCGTACACCTATTATCTTCAAAGGTCTTTTCCTCCGTTCATGTATGATGTGAAATCTATGTCTTTTGTAAGTGCGTTCTCTATCCTGTCAAGACAGCGCACAAAGTCGTCATCATCTGCGTGTTTGTTTATCAGCTGCTCCAGCTCCCAGCTTCTTCTTATCGGCTTTAAGCAGCGGTATACCATAAGTGCATATTCCTTTTCCTCTTTTGAGAAGGTGTAGTATTTACTGCATACTGCAAGGGCTTTTTGTATAAGCCTGATCTCCTCGTCAAAGTCACCACGGAAACACTCACGCATAATGTAGTTGATAAATACCTCTCTGCCGCCTAAATTGAAATCTATAAGCCCCGCAAACTTGCCCTCATCATCAATGAGTATGTTTGTAGAGTTCAGGTCTGCCTGTAAAATGCAGGTGGGCAGCTTGCTGTACACAGCGCCAAGAGCTTTTCGGTTATCCCACCACAGCCACCATATGCGCTCGACCTGCTGTTTGAATTTATCAGGCAGCCTGTCAGCCTGCGCTTTCCACTCGTGAGCCTGTTCGAGCACCTCGTCAGTTTCGTCATCATCGCACATCGGCTCAAAGAGCACATAGCATGAGGGGAGAGTGGTATAGTCAGAGTGCCTGTTTGCAATTTTTGCCGTGAGTTCCCACTTTGCACGCCATATATTTTCCGTTTCGGGGTCTGTTTCCGAGTCACGATCTTGGAGTATGCTGTATGGTGCAAACTCCTCGGCAAAGGCAAGGCACTTTCTGCCCTCGTATTCCACATAGGGAAAGCCGCCTGCTTTGCATTCAAATATCCTCGGGCAGTATGCGCCTGCATCACGGTATTCATGCACCAGCCGCTGCATTGCGAATAGCCGCTCACGGGTGGTGAAGCCGTTCCGGGTCAGCTTTATCACAAGCCCCTGCCCGTCGGCGGTGTCAAATATAACGTTATGCCTAAAATCTCTCTCTCCGTGCCCCGAATCTATTATCCTGCAGCCCATCGGTTCTTTGTCACTAAAGAGCGAGAATATATCCCGAAGCTCCTTGCCCGGTGCTGTGTTCATTACCGTCTCCTTTGTTATCTGATAGTTTGTAAGTATTAAATGTATTTATCCGCCCGACACCACAGCCACGCTTTGTGAATTGTGCATTGTTACAGCGATGCTATCTGTGCGCAGAGCGAGTTTATAACAAGCGTCTTAGATACGCTTCGGTCAAGGCGGGCTATGTATTCGCTGAAAATGCGGTATAGCTTCTCGCACCTTGATTTGCCGTATTTTCTGCCAAGGTCGGCAGCCGTGTGCTTTGCACAGCTTATCTGCTCGCCGCCGAGGGTGGCAACGGCGCTGTCTCTCGCTATAAGGCTCAGCTGCACAAGTGTGAGCCGCAGCTGCCCCTTTTTGCTGTCGCACTCGGTAAGCGTTTTGAGTATGTCATACTCATTCCCCTGTAACAGCGACTTTGCTATCTCTCTTGCGTTTTCTATGGCGGTGTAAATGCTTCCCTTTTCAAGGTATTCAATGCAGCTGCCTATGTTGCCGCCCAGGGCATCTGCCGCCTGTGCTATGTCTGCATACTCGTATTTTTCAAGCGCCCCGATGTATGAAATGCACTCTTCTTTGGTGCAGGGGCTCACACTCATGCACACCGTCCTTGAAAGTATGGTCTGCAAAAACGCCTCTCTCGAGTCAGCAGTGAGTATCATCACCACATGGTCGGGGGGCTCTTCTATGAGCTTTAGCAGAATGTTCTGTACCTGCTCGCCCGTGACCTTTGACTTGTCAAAGTCGGGTATAAGGTAAACTTTCAGCCTGCCCTCGTTGGGTGCTACCACCGCATCTGCCACTACCTCACGTATGTCGTCAACGGGGTAGTTGCCGTTCTCGTTAGCTTTGAGCACCATAAAGTCAGGGTGTATGCCGTCACGTATCATGCGGCAGGTGCGGCAGCTCTCGCAGGGAACGCCGTCGCCCCTCTCGCACAGCATCGCCGAGGCTATGTATTTAGCAGCCGTCTTGCGCCCCTGCCCGTGCTCGCCCGTTATCATGAGCGAATGGGGCTCACGCCCCTTTTTTATCATGGCAGCCGTCAGGCTCTTTATGTGCTCGTTGCCTGCAAGCAGCATACTTACACCTGCTCAAAGCGCTCGATATCGGTGACGAATATCGTAGCGCCGCCTATGGTTATCTCCATAGTTGATGAGGGGTCGGCAGCGCCGCCCATGACGGAAGCCGCACTGACCGTCTGCTTTCTCTTCTTGCAGTAATTTTTGCATATGTCTATCACCTTGTCTACCATTTCTGCATCGCAGCAGATCATGTAGGTGGTGTTGCCCTTCATAAGAAAGCCGCCGGTGGTTGCGAGCTTGGTTGCCCTTATGCCCGCCTCGGAAAGCCCCTTGCTCACGGCGTATGTATCATCGTTGTTGACTATCGCATATATCAGCTTCATAGTTTCTCACCCTTTTTATATACATATATATTTATTATAACATAAAGCCGCAAAAATGTCCAGTATTTTTTGCCCTAATCATCATAGGTTACTTGTAGGTTTACAATAGATGTGAGACAAAATTAAGAAAAAAAGATAGCGAACCAGCATGAACCTGTGTTACAGTTAAGTTGCTACACAAAAAAGCAACAGGAGGTTAGCTGATCCGCTATGAATACTATAACACAAATTACC
>JAFYET010000150.1 GCA_017544125.1 Ruminococcus sp.
CGGGGCAAGGGCTTCCCCGATGTGTATCTCCACGCAGCAGCGGCGCTGGGGGTAAGCCCTCATGAAAGCGCTGTCTTTGAAGACATTCCCGAGGGGATAAAGGGGGCAAGGGCAGGCGGCTTTATCTGCGTAGGTGCCCTTTGCGGGGCGCAGGAAACCGAGCGTGATGAAATAGCCGCACTTTCCGACATTACATTTGAGAAATATTCCCAGCTGACGGCGATATTTGATAAAGCACCATAACTTTTGGGCGATATATAGCCTCTCATTGTGAATACTGACCTAAAATCACATCTAATTTTGTATAAAATATTGCTTGAATATTAAGGGAAAATATAGTATAATATTAAGGTAAAGATTTTGCGAAAGGAATGGTTCTCTTGGCAAGAAAAAACGAAAGTACCAGCGAAAAGATCGTAAGACTATATAAAGAAGGTTGTTCGATCGAAGAGATAGCCAGAGTAATGGAGATACCCAAGGGCAATATCCCCATGATACTCGAAAAGCATTTCCCCGATTATCAGAGCTATGTGCAGCCTGAAAGAAGGCATGACATAGAGCTCGAAAAGTCCGGCAAAAAAGGCGGCATAGGCGGCTTCTTCGGCAGAGGCAAGAAGGAGGAAGTGCAGGCAGATGCATCGGCTTCGATGCTTAACCTTGATATGGACGATGAGGGCTTTATAGACAGAAGCGTAGCCGGCATCGCATCTATGATCAAAAAGGGCAGGAGCCCTAAGGATATATGCGCATTCCTCAACTGCACCCCCGCAGATGTAGAGGCTGTACGCCTTGTTATGGATGAGCATTTCAGACGTAAGGACGCTGCCGAGGCAGCCAAGAGAGATTCCTTCAAGACAGGCCCCGATTACGACGGTCCCAAGGTCAAGGAAAGCACCGACCTGCTCACAGGCAACAGCACTGCCGAGGCTGTAAGCTCCGCTCCGGTATCGGTGGCAGACCTTGAGCAGGAATATGTTCCCCCCGTATATGACCCCGTCCCCGAGAACCCGACTATGGACGAGCTGGTCGTGCCTGATGTGGATCATCTGGTATTCGGTTCCGATATCCCCAAGACCCCGGCTAATACCCACGAAGCCGAGGAAGAGAATGTCAACAGCATAGAGGAAATTTCCACCGACATCTACGAGATACCCAGCGCAGCACCCATAACCCCTCCCGAAGAGGAGAAGGAAGAGGAGCCTGCACAGCAAGAGCCCGCAGCAGCCGAGGAGAAGGCAGAAGAGCCCGAGCCCTTCAAGCCCGACTTCACAGCACCCGTGGTCAATTCCTTTACAGCGGCAGTCAGCAGCGCCGCAGCTGATAATGAAGAGGATACTACCGATTACAATATTGAGGAGGACGATTCTATGACACCTATGGAAAAAATGAGGAAGTTCGCTGAGCTTCAGATAAAGGATAATGAGGATAAGATAGCAGAGCTTGAAAAGAAAGCCGCAGACGCTAAGGCAAGCGTTGATTCCGTTGCCGCTAAGGTAGGCGAGATAGAGGCTCAGATAGCCAAGCTCAGAGAAGAAGCCGACAAGATAGCTGCCGACAAGGTAAAGGCAGAGGCAGAGGCTGCCGACTTCGAGTCACAGATAGCCGCCCTCAAGAAGGAAAACGACGAGTTCCAGAGCTACATAAAGTAATAAATACCTGCAATAACAAAGCCGCCCCGAGGGGCGGCTTTTTGCTATTCTTCTATGAATGTGAAGCGCTTTCTGCCGCTGCCGTCGGTGGCAGGCTCGTTCCACATCGAGGCAGGTCTTGCCCATACCCCGCCCTCGCCGTAGAGGGCTTTGTATATCACCATAGGCTCAAGCGTTTCAGAATGCCTGGCTATGGCTGTTACTTCGTATTCATTCCCCTTGAAATGGCGGTAACGCCCGAGGGGTATCTCTTTTACTGCCTGCTCGTAGGTCATGGCTCTCACTCCTTATCTGACTATTTTCGCTTTCGGTCTTGGGTATTTCGCAGGGGTGGGGCTTACCTTTCTTATGACGATAAGCGTCCTGCCGTCGCCGTTTGGCAGGGTGTATTCTTTTACCGTTTCGGTCTTTCCGCCAAGGCGCTTGATTGCTTCCTTTGCCTCCGTCAGCTCGTCACTGCCGCCCGAGCCCTTGAGCGCATAGAACGCCCCGCCCACCTTGACAAAGGGCAGGCAGTATTCAGACAGTATGTACATGGGTGCTACTGCCCTTGCGCAGGCTATGTCAAAGCTCTCACGCAAATCACTCCGCTTGCCGCCGTCCTCTGCACGGGCGTGAATGCACTGCGCATCGAGCCTGCATTCGCCCGACAAAGTTTCAAGGAACTTTATGCGCTTGTTCAGGCTGTCAAGCAAGGTCAGGTCAATGTCATCACGCATTATCTTAAGCGGGCATGAGGGGAACCCCGCACCCGTGCCCACGTCTATGACCCTTGCCCCCTCCGGCAGCGGCGCAAGGGTAAAGGGGTAAACGCTGTCAAAAAAGTGCTTTTGCGCTATGCCCTCGGGGTCGGTTATGGCGGTGAGGTTTATCTTCTCGTTCCATTCGACAAGCAGCTTAGCATATGCCGCAAAGCGCTCATACTGCGGGGGCGTTATCTCCATGCCCCCCTTATTAAAAAGCTCTGTGAAATCATTTATCGTTATAAGCATAATTATCTCTCCGCAGCTATTGACAAAACAGGTTTTCGGTGTAATAATGCAGTTAACAAAGAGGTGCCTGCGGTAAGCGGTCACCCCCTAAAGTTGGTTTGTATGTTAATAACCGCCTTACTTGGTAGTCAGGCGGTTATTTCTTTTTGCCATCCCCCATCTCAATAGATCGGGGGTTGAATCTGACCGCCTACGCTTTTCGGGAAGTTTTGTGGTTTTGCATAGCAAAATCGCCGTTCCTTAAACGGCGAAACAAAACTTGGTGGTGTCCGCAAGGACACCACGAACACCTGTAGTAATTATACCACAGGTGTCTGTTTTTGTCAATTATCATATACAAGCCTGTACTCATCAGGCGTGAAGTTCGGGTCGCCGTAGCCGGTCATGGTCTTTTGCAGCGACTGTTCGAGCAAGTCACCGCCCTCGCCGTCAAAGTATTCTCTCAGTTCACGGCTTACCGTAACCGTCATCACCGTCCTGTCGCCTGCGGTGTGGGCAGCGACCCCGCCGCTCTCGGTGTCAGTGCCGTTGTCGGTAATGCTTACGCTTATTAGCCTGACATCATGGGCTATGGAGTTTTGGCGCTTCCACGCTGCGAATACCTCCTGCGGCTCCCACGAAAGCCATTCTGTCGCCGAAACTATCTCGCCATTCTGAACGTAGTATATCTCGGTGTCTCCCTGTGCAACAGCCGTATCCGCTTGCGAGGAATACTGCTCCTCGCTCCCCGCAGGCAGATTTTCGACAATTATGCCGTTAAACTGCTGCCGCAGGAACACCGCCCCCGCTATCAGCACAATACAGGCAGCCGCCGCAAAGGCGAGCCTTTTGGCACTTGTGCCGCTCTTTTTTGGCGGGGTCATGGCAGCTGTGACCGCCTGCTCGTCCGCCTCGCCGAGCAGCTCAAAAAGCCTTTCCTTTTTCATAAGTCATAGCCCCTTTCTGTAAGATATTCCTTTAGCTTTCCCCGTGTTCTGGCAAGCGATACCGTCACGGCATTGCTGCTTTTTTTGCAGCTTTTTGCTATATCGCCTATACTGTCGCAGTACCAGTAGCGGCGCAGGAAGATGTACCTCTGCTCTTCGGAAAGCGTGCCGATAAAGGCGTTTATGTCCCTTATCATTTCCTTTGCCTCTGCCTCCTCCTCCACCGAGCCACTGCCCGATACTATCCCGGAAAGCTCGTCAAGGATAAGCGCCCCCTGCGAACCGCCACGCTTTGCGGCGGTATTTCTGCTCAGCCTGTTTATTGATAGGTTTCTTGCTATCTTTCCAACAAATGCCGATAGCAGCGAGGGTCTGTGCGGCGGTATGGACTCCCAGGTCCTTAAATATGTGTCGTTGACGCATTCCTGCGCATCTTCACGCACACCGAGTATGTTCATTGATATGCTCATGCAAAGCCCGCCGTATTTTGCAGCCGTTTCGTCTATTGCTCTTTTGTCCCGCTCATAATAAAGCTCGATTATTTTCACGTCCTCCATTCCCCGCACCTCCTTTTTGCTTCTTACTTATATAGACAGTTTTTATAATGGAATATTACAGAAAAAATGAAGAATATTGCGCCTTGGCGCACCTTAACTGTTCACCGTTAACTGAAAAAGCCGCCCTGCCGGAACTTCGGCATATGGGCGGCTTTTAGTAAGCTGTCAGTTGGTCTTTGCGGTAAGCAGCTTCTTTGTCTGCGGCAGCTTGAAGAGGAATACCACAGCGATAGTCGTGAACACTATCTCGGGCAGCATATATGAGCCGTTGTAGAGCGCACTGTAAAGGTATTCGTTGGTGGTGTCAAACTTCCATACCTTGCCGATAGAATGCCAGATGAGCACACCCGAAAGGAAGTGCATACCGAACCTGAGTACCAGCGCCAGCACAACGCCCGCTATCCAGCCGCCTGTGCCGAGCTTGCGGAATATGCCCGCTGTGCCGAGAACAGTGAATGCAAGTATGTAGTCAAGAGCAAAGCAGGCTACCAGCGTTCCTGCGGTAAGCCCCCAGCTGAGGACCTCGCCGAGGTCGAGGAAAAGCATTACCAGTGAATAAACGAATGATACTGCAAGACCGTAGCCTATGCCCCTCTTGATGCTGTAAATACATATAGGCACCATCGAAAGCAGCGTGATAGAACCGCCCCAGGGCAGCTTGTAGACTTTGATGAAGCTGAGCACCGTAGCCAGCGCTATCATCGCAGCGCCCTCAACGAGGGCAAGGGTTTTTGAGTTTTTCATGTGTGATCAAGTCCTTTCTTTTACAGGAAAACAAAAAGTGCCGCACCGATATCGGGCAGCACAAAGAAGCTGTGTATCTCCCTACGTCGGCATTATCCGAATCAGGTCACGGGTCGAAGTATAGCTTTACTTCCTCTCAGCCTTTTCAAAGCTCCCCTGTTCATTGCATATACTATGATATCACCCGAAAGCGCATTTGTCAATACGGGTAACAGTTTTTTTACAAACTCCTGCGGCGTTTTCTGATCAATTGCCCGCATGGGCATTGTGCGCCGTAGGCGCACCTCAATTATTCTTTATTCTTTTAGGGCGCAGCCCGCTGTCAGTTCTGCTTCCTCACTACCCCGTACTCGTCATCGAGCCGGTAATAGGGGCATACGTAGTCGGCGTGGTTCAACAGCCTGTAGTATTCGTCCTCGTCTAAGTTCACAAGGCAGGTGTATTCCTCGTAGTCATCATCGTAGACAAAGTTTACGCAGGAATTGCAGTCGGTTGACTTTTTCTTTTTTGCCTTATCCATTCCTGCCGCCCCTCTCTTCACGGCTGAGCCATATCAGCAGTACGTTCACATCGGCGGGGTTAACGCCCGATATGCGGCTTGCCTGCCCTACCGATAATGGGCGTATCTTGTTCAGCTTCTCTGCCGCTTCAAGCCTCAGCCCCGTTACCGTGTTGTAATCGACACCCTCGGGCAGCTTTTTCTCCTCTAACTTGCGCATGGCTTCTACCTGCTCGAGCTGTATCTTTATGTAGCCCTCGTACTTGATGTTCAGCTCTGCCTGCTCTTTCACCTCATCGGGCAGCTCGGGGCGCCCGGGGTCAAAGGGTGCAAGCCCCTCGTAAGTCACCTCGGGGCGCTTTAATAGCTGCGAGAGCTTTATGCCGGTAGACAGCGGCTCTGTGCCTATGCTCTCTAAATACTGATTTATCCCGCTGTTGGGCGACAGGTTGACGGTGCGAAGGCGTGCTGTTTCCTTTTCTATCTGCTCTTTCTTTGTAAGGAAAGCGCTGTATCTCTCATCGCTTATCAGCCCCGCCCTGTGACCGTGTTCGGTAAGGCGCAGGTCGGCATTGTCCTCACGCAGCAGCAGACGGTATTCGCTTCGTGATGTGAGCATTCTGTATGGGTCGGAGCAGCCCTTGGTAACAAGGTCATCAATGAGCGTGCCTGTGTAGCTCGATGCACGGTCAAGTATAAGCGGCGGCTCGCCCTTTATTTTGAGGGAAGCGTTTATGCCTGCTATAAGCCCCTGTGCGGCGGCTTCCTCATAGCCCGATGTGCCGTTGAACTGCCCTGCGCCGTAAAGCCCGCTTATCGCCTTGAATTCAAGGGTGGCAAGCAGCTCGGTGGGGTCGCAGCAGTCATACTCTATGGCGTAGGCGTTTCGCATTATCTCGACACGCTCTAAGCCCTTTATCGTGTGCAGAAAATCGAGCTGCACCGCCTCGGGCAGCGATGAGCTCATGCCCTGCAAATAATACTCCTCCGTGTCAAGTCCCATAGGCTCGATAAACAGCTGGTGCCTCGGCTTATCGGCAAAGCGCATTATCTTGTCCTCGATAGACGGGCAGTAGCGGGGACCTATGGCATCTATCCTGCCTGAATATATGGGCGACAGGTGAATGTTGTCCTTTATGACCTTGTGGGTCTCGGCGTTTGTGTATGCAACGAAGCATGATACGGTGTTTTTGAGCTCGCCCCTTGTTTCATAGGAAAAGGGCTGTATCTTCTCGTCGCCGTCCTGCCGCTCTAAAAGCTCAAAGTCGATAGAGCGCTTGTGTACTCTTGCAGGCGTGCCTGTCTTGAAGCGCCTTATGGTTATCCCCTGCGCCTTTAAGCAGTCGGAAAGATGCTCGGCAGGGTTTGTGGCATCAGGGCCGCTCTTGTATGAAACAGCGCCTACGTGTATCATGCCGTTTAGGTATGTGCCGCTGGCGATTATGGCAGCCTTGCACTCATACTCTGTGCCGAGCTTTGTGCGCACGCCGACAACACGCTTATCATCAAAGAGAATATCGGTTATCTCTGCCTGCTTTAAGTAGAGGTTATCCTGCTTCTCTATCGTGTGCTTCATAAGGTTGTGGTATGCCACCCTGTCTATCTGCGCACGCAGGCTGTGTACGGCAGGTCCCTTGCCACGGTTGAGTATGCGGCTTTGCAGAAATGTCTTATCAGCCGCCTTGCCCATCTCACCGCCCAGTGCATCTATCTCACGCACAAGGTGCCCCTTGGCAGTTCCGCCTATCGAGGGGTTGCAGGGCATATTCGCAACGCCGTCAAGGGTTATGGTAAAAAGCGCCGTTTTAAGCCCCAGCCTTGCCGCCGCAAGTGCCGCCTCGCACCCCGCATGACCTGCGCCTATAACGCATATGTCAAAGTATTCTTTTCTAAGCTCGTTCATTTTTATCGTCCTTTATCTATTGACAAAATACTATCCGTGTGTTATAATATAGACAACAAAGAGGCGCCTGCGGTAAGCGGTCACCCCCTTGATCAGGAAATTAATGTATAATAACCGTCTTGAGTGGTGTCAGGCGGTTATTTCTTTTTGCCGTTATAAATATCGACAAAGAGGGCTGTTATGTTTGTTATGAGTAATAACAAAGTTAAAACCTCGATAACGCTCATTCTGCCATCCCCCCTCTCAATAGATCGGGGGTTAGATTTGACCGCCTACGCTATGTGCAAACGCCTGTGACAATTATACCACAGGCGTTTTGTTTTGTCAAACTTATCCGCTTATATACTCTCTCACCCTGAGCCTTATGCCTGCCTTGTCTGCAAGCTGTCGGGAGAGCTCTATCTTCTCCTGCCCTATCACATCCACCACCGTGAACATAACATCGCCCACATATTCCTTTACCGCCTGCGCAAAGTCAAACATCGCCGCAAAGCAGTCGGTGTCCCTGAACGACGGGCGTGTCACCTCGTCGTACTCTTCCTTGGTGGGGGCATTGAGGCTCACCGATACCGCATCGAGCCTGCCTTTAAGCTCGCTCTCTATGCGCCTGCCGTTTATTATGTTGCCAAGCCCGTTGGTGTTAAGGCGTGTTCTTATGCCGCTCACACTCTTTATGTAGTCTGCAACTTTGAGCAGTATCTCCAGCTCGCAGGTGGGCTCGCCGTAGCCGCAGAAAACCACCTCTGAGTATTTTGACAGGTCACGGGTCTTTATGCTCTCGATTATCTCGTCAGCGCTCGGCTGATGCTCGAGCCATAAGGGGTCTGAGCCGTAAGCCCCGTCGCCGTTGTTTCTTATGCAGAAGGTGCAGTTGCAGGGGCATTTGTTTGTAACGTTGATGTATAGCCCGCTGTCCACCTCATAGGTAAGGGTCATTGATTTTTTCATGTGTATTCTTCCTTTCAAAGAGTATTGACAAATCAGCTTTTTGGTGTTATAATATAGATAACAAAGAGGCGCCTGCGGTAAGCGGTCACCCCCTGAAGACTATGTTATATGTAATAACCGCCTTATGTGAGAGTCAGGCGGTTATTTCTTTTTGCCGTTTAAAGGCAATACCGCACGGTCACCGGCTTACGCCTTTGCACATCATCTGCTTGCCAAATTTCCGCCATATCCCCCAAATTCACCTTGCTTTACGCCAGTAAAACTGCGGCAAATTTAGGAAATCTGGCAAAAATTTGTCGGCGCATCTGATGTACAATGACCATGTGGTATTGCCTTAATCTCGACAAAGAGGGCTGTGATGTTTGTTATGAGTAATAACAGGGTTAAAACTTCGATAACGCTCATTTTGCCTCCCCCCTCTCAATAGATCGGGGGTTAGATTTGACCGCCTACGCTATGTGCAAACGCCTATTGGTATTATACCATAGGCGTTTTGTTTTGTCAATTATGATTTGGGCTTCTTTGCCCTTGCACGCTTCCCCGCCTTGCCAGCTCCATATCAATGCCGTTGAGCACAGCACGCTTGTTTGTGCTCCACATGGGGGCGATGAGCTCGCTCTTGTCGCCGTCGCCCGTCACCCTGCCGATGATGACCTCCGGCGGGAAAAGCTCTATCTGGTCGCAGACGGTGTTTATGTACTCCCCCATCTCCATAGCCTCAAAGCCGCCCTGCGTATACATCTGCGCAAGTGCAGTGTTTTTCAGTATGTGCAAAAGGTGTATCTTTACCATGTGAACATCAAGCCCCGCCACAGCCGCTGCCGTTTGCAGCATCATCTCATGCGTCTCACCCGGCAGCCCGTCTATTATGTGAACGCATACGTTCACCCCGTTTTCCCGCAGCAGCTCATAGCCCTTCAGAAAATCGGCATATGTGTGGCAGCGGTTCATGGCTTGTGCGGTGCTGTCGTGTATCGTTTGAAGCCCAAGCTCGCATACTAAGTATTTTTCCTTTGCGTATTCGCCTAAAAGTGCACACTTCTCCCTGTCAAGGCAGTCCGCACGGGTGGCAATGCTCACGCCTACGGCATTCGGCAGCGAAAGCGCTGTATCAAGCATAGCGTCAAGGGTATCAAGGTCGGTATAGGTGTTGCTCCCTGCCTGAAAGTAGGGTATGCACAAGCCCCCCGCCCACTTTTTCTCCATAATACAGCGTACAGCCTCATACTGCGAGAGAATGTCCGCCGCCGGGTCGCCTGCAAACTCACCGCTGCGTTTTGCCGAGCAGAAGCTGCACCCGCCGACTCCCTTGCTGCCGTCTCTGTTAGGGCAGCCGAGGTCGGTGTTGAGCGGCACCTTGTATACCTTCTGCCCGAAGCGGTGCCTGAGGTAGTAATTGTAGGTGTGGTACCTCTTGTTGTCATCTGAATACTTAAAGGGCGGGCGCATTATTCCTGCCCCTGCTCGCCGCCGTCCTCAGGCTGCTGAGGTTCATCAGCCGTATCCTCGGTGACAGATGGCGTTGTCTCCTTGGTCGTTTCCTTGGTGGTCTCCTTGGTCGTCGCCTTTGTTGTGCCCTTGGTCGTCTTCTTGGTC
>JAFYET010000151.1 GCA_017544125.1 Ruminococcus sp.
AACGAGCTTGCGGTGCTTGTTGTGCCGATAGACAAGGCAGCACCCAAGGGCAGGCTCATTCTCCCGCAGCAGATGGTGATACGTGACTTGCTCGAATCGGGGGCGATACCCGTGGTGTACAGGGAGACCGAGCTTATAAAGACCCTTGATAGCCTTAGTGAAAAGCCCTCGGTGATAATAACCGACAGCCAGGCTTTCGCCCGTGTCAGCCGTGAAGCCCCCGAGGATATACGCCTTACATCATTCTCTATTTTAATGGCGAAGTATAAGGGCTTTCTGGAAACCGCTGTTAAGGGTGCGGCTGCAATAAGTCAGCTTAAAGACGGCGACAAAGTGCTTATCTCAGAGGGCTGTACGCACCACAGGCAGTGCGGTGATATAGGCTCTGTAAAGCTGCCCGCTCTGCTTAAAAAGACCACCGGCAAGGACTTGGAGATAGTCCTCACCTCGGGCAGAGAGTTCCCCGAGGATCTGTCTGAGTATGCGCTTTGCATACACTGCGGCGGCTGTATGCTCACCGAACGTGAGATGAAATACCGCATGAGGACAGCCGTTGACAGCGGCTTGCCCTTTACCAACTACGGCGTGGCGCTCAGCTTTATGAACGGCATACTCAGCCGCACCCTCAGCGTCTTCCCCGAAATACAGAAAATGATCAACGACTAAAGCGGTGATAATATGACCAAAAACCTTAAAACACTCATAGATAAACTGGAAACAGAGCATACGCTCACAAAGCCCGAGTGGGTGACGCTATTTGATAACTTTGATGATGAACTGAGAGCCTATGCCGCCGAAAAAGCAAGAGCCGTATCGCTCAGAGAGTTTGGCAATAAGATATATATAAGGGGCATTGTCGAGTTTTCAAACGTCTGCAAAAACGACTGCCTCTACTGCGGCATACGGGCATCAAACAGCAATGCCAACCGCTACCGCCTGACAGATGATGAGATACTCTCCTGCTGCGATGAGGGCTACGGCTACGGCTTTCGCACCTTCGTTTTGCAAAGCGGCGAGGATCATAAGGAGTACCCCGCATCACGCATGGCAGAGATAGTGCGCAAGATAAAATCAGCCCACCCCGACTGCGCCGTTACCCTGTCATTGGGCGAGATGGAATATGATGATTATAGGCTGATGCGTGAAGCGGGCGCTGACAGGTATCTGCTTCGTCACGAAACAGCGACAAAGGCGCTTTATCAGAAGCTCCACCCCGAAGCTATGAGCTTTGAGCACAGAATGGAGTGCCTGCACTGGCTCAAAGACCTCGGCTATCAGACAGGTGCAGGCATGATGATAGGTGCGCCCTACCAGACAAGCGATAATTTAGCTGACGATATGCTCTTTCTGCGTGAGTTTGAGCCGCAGATGATAGGCACAGGCCCATTCCTGCCGCATAAAGACACACCCTTTAAGGATAAAGCAAAGGGCAGCTATGAGCTTACGCTTTTCGTGCTCTCGCTTTGCAGGCTTATGCTGCCCGATGTGCTGCTGCCTGCAACTACAGCCCTCGGAACTATCAGACCCGACGGGCGTGAGCAGGGCGTGCTTGCAGGTGCAAACGTCATAATGCCGAACCTTTCCCCCACAGCAGTGAGGAAAAAGTATATGCTCTATGACGGCAAGATATGCACCGAGGACAGCACCGATAAGTGCAAAAACTGCGTGCAGGCAAGAATGAAGCGCATAGGCTACGAGGTAGAGATAACAAGAGGAGATCATAAATGATAAAGATAGCAATTTACGGTAAAGGCGGTATAGGCAAATCAACTATCGCCTGCAATATATCAGCCGCCCTTGCAAGGGCAGGCAAAAGGGTAATGCAGATAGGCTGCGACCCCAAGGCCGACTCGACATCGCTGCTCCACGGCGGCGACAGGATGCAGACTGTATTGCAGCTCACACGGGAAAAGGGTGTGGGCAAAGTTACCCTTGAAGACATCGTGCGTGAGGGCTCTTTCGGCGTTAAGTGCGTCGAAGCGGGCGGTCCCGTCCCCGGGCTCGGCTGTGCAGGCAGGGGCATAATCAACGCCCTCGAAACACTTGAAAAGCTGGGCGCATATGAGCGCTATCAGCCCGATGTGGTGATATACGATGTGCTTGGCGACGTGGTCTGCGGCGGCTTTTCAATGCCTATGAGAAAGGGCTATGCCGATAAGGTGTTCGTTGTCACCTCGGGTGAGAAGATGTCTGTCTACGCCGCAGGTAATATCTGTATGGCGGTACAGAACTTCAAAGGCAGGGGCTATGCTGAGCTTGGGGGCATTATTCTCAACAAGCGCGGCGTTGATAAGGAAGACGAGGCGGCATCACAGCTGGCTGAGGATTTTAACACATCTGTTATCGCTAAGATCGACCGCAACTCGAACATTCCCTTTGCCGAAAAGCACGGAATGACGGTGTTTGAGGCGTGCTTTGATACCATAACCCGCTGCCAGCTTGAAGACACGGCAAAGGCAGTAATGGCTTCATTCGGAGGCGAGCTATGAGCAGAGAACTTGACAGACCCCACTTTGTAAAAATAGCCGATGCCGATATCGAGGGCATATTCCCCTCATCGCTTGAATATAACCCGCCCGCAAGGGGTATGTGGAACATCGTGCATACCGGTATGCTCGTGCCCGGGGCGCATGAGATTTTTGCCTGCGCACAGGGCTGCCTGCGCGGCGTTATTCTAACAGCGG
>JAFYET010000152.1 GCA_017544125.1 Ruminococcus sp.
CGCATAACAACACATACTTATTAAAGATATGCGCCCGGTTTTCGGGCGCTTATTTTTTACCTTCCGGGGTTTACAAAAAGTTAATAATGTGGTATAATAAATATGTATAAATATTTGCAGGGAGTATGCTCGGATAATGGATAACAGACCTTTTATGTTTTTTCTAAAATGTATAGTTGCAGGGCTTATTATCGGCTCTGTTATAGGCATTATAGGGCTTTTGCATATCTTCGATGAGGATACCTTTTACAGCATCGTATCGGGTCTTATAAGGCTGTGTGCTGTGCTTATCGTAGGTATTATAGATATACTCTGCCTGTGGGCTGCTGTATTCAAGCCTGTGATAGACAAAGCTATAATCAAAAACGGCATAACTGCGGGCGGCAGGATAGAGAAGATCACCGCCATTGTTAAGCCCGGGCAGCCAAATGCCGATAAAAACAGCGTCAAGGCAAGGTTTGTGTACAGTGTAAGCTATAAAGCAAACGGCAAATCGTTCTGCAAGCAATACCCGCCCACCTGCCTGACTGACAGGATAGAGCTTGGCAGGGTGCTGCCAAACGATGAGGGTGAAGAGATACCGATAAAGCACCTTAAACGCTTCCCCTCTCTTTCGGTCATAGATAATGAGATACTTATAAGCGCCGCAAAGGAAGAGCGCAAAGAGTCGATGATACACTTTGTTATGCTGCCCATTATATCAACGGTGATATTGATAACGATACTTATACTTATTTAAGGAGGAAAGTAAAATGGATGAACTGATAAGACTTCTCAGACAGAATGCAAGAATGACAGACGATGAGCTGGCGGTAATGCTCGGCGTATCGGCTGATGAGGTAAGAAAAATGATAGCCAAGCTGGAGGCTGACGGAATAATAAAAGGCTATTCCGCAATAATTGACGAAGCGGAATATGACCCCAACAGCGTATTTGCGCTTATTGAGCTGAATGTCACGCCCCAGTCACAATCAGGCTATGAGGAGATTGCAAGGCAGATAGCTTCATATGATGAAGTAGCAAGCGTTCGCCTTATGTCAGGCACATATGACATACTTGTTGAGGTAATAGGCGCTAATATAAGAGATGTATCGCTGTTTGTATCACAAAGGCTCGCAACCATAGATGCTGTGCAGTCAACAGCCACACATTTCGTGCTTAAAGCATACAAGGATAACGGAATAATAATCGACGGCGAGGAAAAAGACGAGAGGAGCTGGGTCATCTCATGATCGACTATGAGCGCCTGCTTAACGGCAGGATAAAGAACACAAAGCCCTCGGGTATAAGAAAGTATTTCGATATGGCAGAGACTATGGACAACGTCATATCCCTCGGCGTAGGTGAGCCTGATTTCAAGACCCCCTGGGTGGTAAGGCAGCAGGCAATAGACATACTCGAAAAGGGGCGCACAAACTACACAGCCAACTCGGGGCTTTTGGAGCTGCGAAAAGAGATAGCAAGCTATACCCAGAAGAAGCTCGGGCTCAGCTATGACCCCAAAAGCGAGATAATAGTTACCGTCGGCGGGTCAGAGGCTATCGACCTTGCAATAAGATGTATTGTAGAGCCGGGCGATGAGGTGCTTATATGCGAGCCTTCGTTTGTTTGTTACAGACCTATTGCTGAGCTTGTGGGCGGCAAGGTAGTATCTATCGAAACTAAGGCAGAGAACGAGTTCAGATTGACAGCTGATGAGTTAAAGTCCAAAATAACGGACAAGACAAAGCTGCTGATACTTCCCTTCCCGAATAACCCCACGGGCGCTATAATGGCAAGAGAAGACCTTGAAGCCATTGCAGAAGTGCTCAAAGACACAAACATTGCCGTAATAAGCGACGAGATATACAGCGAGCTGACCTACGGCGAAAAGCACTGCTCACTCGCTCAGATAGGCGATATGAAAGAGCGTGTTATAATCGTTGACGGTTTTTCAAAGGCATATGCCATGACAGGCTGGAGGCTCGGTTATCTTGCAGGCCCTAAGCCGCTTATCACACAGATGCTGAAGCTGCACCAGTATGCGATCATGTCATCGCCCACAGTGAGCCAGTATGCAGCTATAAAAGCTCTGCGTGAATGCGATGATGATATAGTTAAAATGCGCAACGAATACAACGCAAGGCGCAGATACTTAGTCGATGCTTTCAACAAGCTGGGGCTTGATTGCTTCACGCCAAAGGGTGCTTTCTATGTATTCCCCTGCATAAAGAGCACGGGGCTTACAAGTGATGAATTCTGCGAGAGGCTTATTATGAGTACGAGAGTTGCGGTCGTTCCCGGAAATGCTTTCGGCGATTGCGGCGAGGGGTACATAAGAGTATCATACGCCTACTCGATATCACATCTGAAAGAAGCCATAAGGCGTATTACCGAATTCCTTGATGAGCTGAAAAGCGGCTGAGAAAGCCTATGAAACGTGAGCTTGGAATAGCAAGATGCGGGCTTGCCTGCTGTCTGTGCTCTGAAAACATAGCCTGCAAAGGCTGCAAAAAGGACGGCTTTGCCGATCTTTCATGGTGTAAAGACGCACAGTGGTGCGAAAACAGAAAATGCGTGATAGAAAAGGGTCTGTCAGGCTGCTATGAATGTGAGCCGGGCGATTGCAGCAAGGGCTTATATGCTGATAAGATAAAGCCAAAGGGCTTTGCAGAATTCGCCAGAAGATACGGAATAGATGAGCTGCTAGACTGCCTGGAACGCAATGAAAAAGCAGGTATAGTCTATCACCGTGAGGGCATCATGGGCGATTATGATGAATTTGATAATATTGAAGCACTGATAGACTTTATAAAAACAGGAAAAGTATAAAACAAACGGAGAAGCAATGAATACAATAAAAATCAAAGCAAATGCCAAGATAAACCTCTTTCTTGACATAACGGGCAGGCGCAGTGACGGCTATCACGAGCTTGACAGCGTAATGATGAGCGTTGGCATAAACGATATACTGACCTTTGAAAAGACAGACAAGCAGGGCATAGAGCTTATCTGCGATAAGGCGGGCTTCCCGCTTGATGAGAGCAACATCATTTACAAAGCCGCAAAGGCGCTGCTTGACAGATATAAGCCGAATGTCAGATCAGGGCTCAGGATAACCACCGAGAAAAACATACCCTCGCAGGCAGGAATGGGCGGCGGCAGTGCTGACGGTGCAGCGGCGCTCATTGCAGTTAATGAGCTGTTTGAGTTGGGGCTTGATGAAGCCGGTCTCATTGCCATAGGCGCTGAGATAGGCGCTGATGTGCCTTTCTGCATCAAAGGCGGCTGCTGTATATGTCAAGGTATCGGTGACAGGTTAAGCGATATAAACTATGGCTCTTCCCTGCCGTTGGTCGTTATAAAGCCCGACACGGCAATAAGCACACCTGCGGCATACAAGGCATATGACGGGCTTGATGACCCCGAGCACAGGGATATAGCAGATATAATCATAGCACTTGAAAATAACGACAGCAAAATGATATGTGACGGGCTGTTCAATGCCTTTGAGCTTATCATAAACGAAAAAGAAATAACCCGTGCCAAAAATGCTCTTATCAGCAGCGGTGCGATAGGTGCGCTTATGACAGGCAGCGGATCGGCTGTATTTGGTATATTTGAAAGCATGAGTGCTGCGAAAAGCGCATATGAGTTGATTTC
>JAFYET010000153.1 GCA_017544125.1 Ruminococcus sp.
AATGCTCAGGGAGATGTTTACGAGGGCAAAGTTATATTTACAGACGCAGGCGGTATAGCCCATATTGTTTGGCTGAACATTGAAGATTTCTTCACCCATATATCTTATTTCGGAAATATCATCAAGGCATGATAAACTTAAGGCAACACCGCACAACCAACGGCTTACGCCTTTGTATGCCATATGCTTGAAAATTTTCCGTCATATCGCCCAAATCCACCTTGTCTTACGCCAGTAAAACTGCGGCGGATATAGGCAATCTGACGAAAAATTTGTCAGCGCATCTGACATACAATGGTCGTGCGGTATTGCCTTAAAGAATTGCATATATAACATCAGGACAGGGAGTTGATCGATCCCTGTCCTGTATTTTTTTAACAGTATATATTGACTTTATGCCGAATATGCTCTATACTGTAGCAAGGTCATCACATTTTCGCACAGCCGCTTGCATCAGCAGATCGGCATATTCTGTTAATTCATTCTTAGTCATAGGCGCACCTCTTTTTGAAGCTTCACTTATTAGTCGCAGGATCAGGGGAAAGGTTTGGTGCATAGAGAAAAATTTATACTCTGTAATTATTATACTCATCTTTATTAAAAAAGCCAATCACAGGAAAAGAAAAAACCTTATCCCCATTCATACAGCGATAAGAGCGTATTGTATCAAGACAGATCTTTAATGTCTTTCTTTAAAAGAATATGGAATTTATATAAAACAGCTGCATCACCCGGCTTATAGTTGATGCGACGAATGTTATCACTAACGGCTAATATGATACAATTTTTATGACGAAAAAAACATCTGTTAACAGCAAAGTGACGATTTTTATCTGAAGGGTATTGAAATAAAAGGAAATATCTGATATAATAAACACGAGTTAGCAATAGCTTACTCGATATAACGTGATATGACCAAAAGGGGAGAGATAAATGTCAAAAGCAGCAGTGGAATTCAAAGACGTGGTAAAGACCTACGGCAAAGGCGACGGAATGCAGACGGCGGTGGATCATGTGAGCTTCACCATTGATGAGGGTGAGTTTGTTGTGATACTCGGTCAGTCGGGCGCAGGCAAATCAACGGTGCTGAATATGCTCGGCGGTATGGACACACCTACTGAGGGCAAGGTGATAGTTGACGGGCAGGAGATATCTTCGTATAGCGATAAAAAGCTCTCGGCATACCGGGCTGATACGATAGGCTTTATTTTCCAGTTTTATAACCTTATCCCCGGGCTGACAGCCTATGAGAATGTGGCGCTTGTTAAGGATATAAAGAAAAACGCCCTTGATGCAAACGAGATGCTTGACCGTGTGGGGCTTGCTGACCAGAAGCATAAGTTCCCCTCGCAGATGTCGGGTGGTCAGCAGCAGAGGGTGTCTATCGCAAGGGCGCTCGCTAAAAATCCGAAGATAATCCTCGGCGATGAGCCTACGGGTGCGCTTGATTCGGAGACGGGTAAGCTGGTGATAGATATGCTGCAAAAGCTATCCACCGAGGGCGGCAATACAGTTATCCTCGTCACCCACAACGCAGATATAGCAAAGTGTGCTAACAAGATAATACACATGAGAAACGGAAAGATAAAGTCGATAAAGACCAATGACAAGCCCCTTTCGGCTGACGAGATCGAATGGTAAGGGGGGCAGCAGTATGCTTAGACGAAAAATGCTGCGTGATATACGCCATAACTTTGCACAGTTTTTCTCTATATTTCTGCTGGCGGCAGTAGCTATGTGGTGCTTTACCGGGTTTCAGGCTGATGTCATAGGCGGCAGGCGTGCGACCGATGAGTTTGTAAAGACCTCGAATTTCTCAGACGGCTGGATATACGGCAGCGGCTTTGATAATGAGCAGGCTGACAAGGTGGCTGATATCGAGGGCATAAATGACACCCAGCTGAGGCTTGAAGTCCTCGGCAAGGCAGATGAAAAATACAACACCGCCGAGGTGTGGTGCTATTTTCAGAATGAAGCTAAGGTCACAAAGCCCTACACCGTCAAGGGCGCAGATTATGACCCCGATGATACCGAAGGCGTATGGCTGCTTGATGCCTTTGCGGATGTATGGGGCTTGAAAGTCGGCGATAAATTCACCGTTCACGTTATGGGGCAGGATATTGAGAAAGAGATAAAAGGTCTTATCCTTTCGCCCGAGCATGAGTTCAACTGCGCCTCCACCGATACCGATACGGATTTTCATAACATAGCCTTTGCGTATCTTTCAATGAATACTCTCCCGGAAGAGATGCGTGTAAACAATGAGATAATCTTCACCTGCTCGGGCAAGGCGCTTTCTTATGAAGGCAAGATAAGCGATGCCCTTGACGGCGGCTATTCCTTTATTGCCGACAGAAAAAGCATCGACGGCTTCAACCGCCTTGTAGATGAGCTTAATCAGCATGACAGCTTTTCATACATATTCTCTTTCGTGTTTGTGGCGATAGCTCTGCTTGTGATAACGACAACAATGAAGCGTATGGTGGCGCAGCAGCGCACGCAGATAGGAACTCTGAACGCTCTTGGTATGAAAAACCGCAAGATAATGCTCCATTATCTAAGTTACAGTATTATTCTCTCTTTGCTTGGCTGTATTGTCGGCATATTGCTGGGGCTGTATACTTTCGGGCAGTTTATGATAGATATGTTCTCCGAGTGGTACCGAGTACCCGACTGGCAGTCAGGCTTTGACTATAAAAGCATAGCAGTTGCAGGCTTGATAGTGCTTTTCTGTGTTGGGGCATCATATCTTTCGTGCAGGCAGATACTTAAAATACACCCCTCCGAGGCTCTGCGCCCTGCAACAGCAAAGACGGCAAAGCCCTGCATATTTGAGAAGCTGCCTTTCTGGGGCAAGCTGGGCTTTACCGCACGCTACAGCCTGCGTGATATCGCACGCTCAAAAATGCGTGCATTCATGGGCGTGTTCGGCACCTGCATGGGCATGATAGTAATGGTGCTGGGGCTTGGTGCGTTCGATACGCTGGGCTTTGTGCGTGGGTGGTATTTTGATGATATACAGCAGTATCAAAGCCAGGTGCTGTTTAATGACAGCGTGACGACAGAGCAGGCGCAGAGCCTTGCCGATGAATACGACGGCGAGCTTATAGGCTCAGAACTTATCTCCATAGCAGCAAGCAGCCGACCGGTGTCAGACGATATAATCAGCTGCAAGCTCTCTGTCACAGAGGGCAAGGGGCTGTTCTGCGTGTCAGACACCGAGCTTGATGTTATGACAGTGCCGAAGGGCACAGTCGCCCTTACAATGAAGCAGGCAGCAAAGCTCGGCCTTGAAAAGGGCGACAAGGTCTACTGGAAAACCGCTGACGGTGACAAGTGGGTTGAGAGCGAAATAGGGCTTATCTCCCGCCACCCGTCAATAACGGGCATAACCATGCTGCGTGAAGACTATGAAAAAGCAGGCTTTGAG
>JAFYET010000154.1 GCA_017544125.1 Ruminococcus sp.
CGGCTCGAACTTCATGCAGTGGGAGGGTGCGCAGAAGTGTACCGACATACTAAAAACTGCCGGCTACAACTACACCGAAAGGCTTTACGAGCAGCACCACGCAGAGCACCCCGACTGGGCTATCTACGGCTCGGAAACATCATCTGTTGTACAGAGCAGGGGCATATATCACTTCCCGCTGGAAGAAGCTATACTTTGTGATGATGACGAGCAGTGCTCGGCGCTTGGCAACTCCTCACCCGCATGGGCTGCAAAGGAGACGCTTGCCTGCATAATACCCGACAGAGATGCTGACTTCTGTGCAGGGCAGTTTATCTGGACGGGCTTTGACTACATAGGCGAGCCCACCCCCTACTCCACCAAGAACAGCTACTTCGGGCAGATAGACACCGCAGGCTTTGAGAAAGACAGCTTCTACATTTTCAAGGCTGAGTGGACAGACTACAAGAAGCAGCCGTTCATACACATCTACCCCTACTGGGATTTCAATGAGGGGCAGGATATAGACATTCGTGTAGTATCGAATGCGCCGTTTATAAGGCTGTTCTTCAACGGTGTGCTGATAGGTGAAAAAGCGCTTGACCACATAAACGGCAAGAGCCTGATACTCGATGTAAAGCGCCCCTACGAAACAGGCACGCTGACCGCCGCTGCATACGACGAGAACGGCAGCGAGATAGCAAGAGATGAAAAATGCTCATTCGGTGATGCTTACTCATTAGCGCTTGCGGCTGACAAGATGACGGCTAATGCCGACGGCGAGGAGCTGTTCTTCATAAGCATAAGTGCTGCTGACAAAAACGGCATACCCGTAAGCAATGCAGTAAGCAGAGTAAACATAGAAGTAAGCGGCGAGGGCAGGCTCATAGGGCTTGACAACGGTGACTCGACCGACTATGAGCAGTACAAGACCACATCAAGGCGGCTTTTCTCGGGCAGGCTGCTTGCAATAATAGCTGCCACCAAGAACGCAGGCTGGATAAAGGTAAAAGCCACATCGCCGGGGCTCAAAGGCGCAGAACTTGAGCTTATGACGATAGCCTGCACACCGCAGGAGGGCATATCGGCAAACGACAGTGTAAGCACATATCAGCCCGATTTTGAGAAATACGGCAGCGAGATACCCGTAAGAAAGATTGAGCTTACAGGCGGGCGCAAGTGCTTTGACAAGGAGCATGACACGCTTAAATTCAAGACAGTATGCAAGCCCGAAAATGCCACATACAAGAGTGACATCACCTACCGGCTGACAACTGTTTCGGGGATAGACACAAACATCGCCGAGATAACAGAGCAGACAAGCGAGGGAGTGACTATAAAGTGCAAGGGTGACGGCGAGGTCTATCTGCGTGCGCTTTGCAAAAACGGCAAGCACAAGCCCTCACTCATAAGCGTTATAAAGCTAACAGCGCAGGGGCTCGGGCAGGCGAGCTTTGATGCCTACTCGACCATTGCGGGCGGGCTGTTCACAAAGGGCGAAAAGGTGACTACCGGCATCGAGCGAGGGCTGAGCATCATGGGCGGAAAGGGCTCATACGGGGCATTTGAGAATGTTGACTTCGGCAAGTTCGGGTCAGACAAGATAAACCTGCCGATATATATGCTAAGGTCAACGCCTGTGAAGTTCGACATCATCGACGGAATACCGGGCAGCGGCGAGGTGATAGGCTCATTTGAGAACACCAAGGAATCGTCATGGCTCAGATACAATGACGAGGTTGAGCTTACCCTTACAAAGAAGCTGACGGGCATACACACCATAAGCATAAGCTCAAACGACAACTTTGAGATAAGAAGCATTCGCTTTACAAAGCCCGACAAGGAGTTTTCACAGGTGAACGCATCGCTTTACTCCAACATCTACGGTGACAGCTTCACACTCGGCAATGACGAGATAACACACATAGGCAACAATGTTGTTATCGACTACGGCGAGTTTGACTTTGGTGACAGGCAGCCGACAAAGCTCATGATCACAGGGCGCTCGGCGCTTGACAACAACTCTATCCACTTCAAGTTCACAAACAGCGATGTTGCACTCACCCTCTGCGAGTTTGCAGGGTGTGATGACTACACCGAGAGGGCATTTGACATAAGCGGCATAAGCGGCAATGGAAGCGTTTCATTTACATTCCTGCCGGGAACCGACTTTGATCTTAAGGCGTTCAGATTTGAATAAAGGCATGACAAAAAGCCTGCGGAAACGATCTCCGCAGGCTTTAGTTATATTATGCTGTTATAATTGATACAAGATAGAAAGGCACATTATCATCGGGCTGGTCTGTAACTCTTATCTCGACAGTGTGCTTTGCTGACTTGTCGGCTTCAAAGACTTTTGTCAGGCAGATAAGGTCGCCCCAATCCTCCTCGAAGTTAGCATCTAAGGTAGCGGCGTTCTTTTCATCACCGTCGATTATACAAAGCGCTATTGGTGCGGGGCGCTTGATAGTTCTGCGCCACTGAACGCAGATAACGGAAGTCTCGACCTCCGTCTTGAAAACAGCACCGCTTTTTACTGAGAGCCAGCCGTTTTTGAAAACATCGGTTATATCACGCTGGGGCTCGGTGTCATTAACAAAGCCGTCTGTCTCAGGGGTGAGGTTTCTGTTATCAAAACGCTTGGCGTTATCATATCTCGCCTTGGTGAGGGGCTTTTTGGGATACTCAAAGGGCTCATCGGCAGGCTCATCATTTATAGTATCGAGGGCATCGTTAACGAGCATTGCTATTATCTCCATACCCTTATCGTTGGGGTGAAGCCCGTCCGCCGTGAGGTCATCACGCTTTAGCTCGCCGCTTTGCAGCCTCGGCCAGTCATAATCACGAACGCTGACAGCAGGCACGCCATAGTAAGCAGCCGCCTCGTTATGTATCTCCTGAGCGTTGAAGCCGGTATCATAGAAAAGGTTATTTATTACCATGCAGGCAGGCTCGGTCTTATAGGTGAGTATCTTTCTCAGGCAGCATTCATATGTCTCCTGAAAATGCTTGATATTATTATCGTCATTGACCGAGAACTCAACAAACACGATATCGGGGTCGAATCTCAGCACATCGTCATAGAGCCTTGCAGCGCCGAACTGCGAGGTGGTAGCGCCGATACCGCCGTTGACAAGGGTCATCTCAGACTTCGGGAACATCTCTTTAAGGTGAGCAAATATGCGGTTAACATATCTCTTATCCTCGGTGGTGGCATTACAGCCCATAGTTATTGAGCCGCCGAGAAAGCCTACCGTTATCGCCTCTCCCCTGCCAGCTTTTTCAAAAAGCCTCTTTATGCGGGCGTTATTGCCCTTTACTGCGAATTCTGCCATTTAAAACATCTCCTTTTTATACAAAAATATTCTACTATGATTATAACACATTCGGCAGTAAAAAGTCAATAAAAAAATCGGTGCATAAAGCACCGATCGTTAAACTTTATTATCAGCCCTCGATAACCTTTTCGGCAGCGAGTGTGGCTGCGTTATTGAGCATTTTCTTTGAGGTATCGCCCTTCTTTGTAAGGGTAAGGGTAACAGTCTCTGTTACAGGCTCAAGCTCCTCATAGCCGCTTGCTGTGAGCTTATACACAACGTCCTTATCAACAGCTTTTGCAAAGTCGCCGACCTTGACCGAGGAATTATCCTTATCAAAATCATAGGCTGAGAATATGTAGCAATCAACGCCGTCTACCTTGTCGATGCCCTTATAGCCATACTGCCTGTTGCAGCCGCTGTCGGGAGGGGTTATCTTCTTAACAGTATTTATAACTGTATTGAATGCGCCGTTTGCGTCATCGGGCAGGGGCTTGAACAGCTCTCTGTCGTCCTTTACAGCATCAGTAACTACTGTCTGAGCTGTCTGCTGTGTCTCGTCTGCGGGTGTCTTCTCCTCTTTGAATGCACATGAACTGATACCGACCATAACGCCTGCGAGAACAAGTGTCACAATAAGTCTTTTCATTTCTAAACTGCCTTTCATTTATTTATATCTTTTTTCTTTATATATAACTTTGTTTTACACAATCGCAGGGTATCTCCCCTGCACCATACAGAATTATATCATATAAAATGAAAGGTGTAAACACCTATAATATTTTTGTAACAAAAAATCGCCGTTTGCTAAAAATGATTTGCAAACAGCGATTTAGAATTTGTGCATTTAGTACAATAAGTGATTACAAAGCTGTAACTATTGACGAAAGCGTTTTATAAAACAGACTTACGAATAATCCACAACATCTATCCACCTCATGAGCAGATCATGCTCCTCGGGCTTATTCTTGATAAGCTGTGCAGCCGCAACTATCGGCAGCCACTGCTGAACATACATCTTAGATGTACCGCTCTTTAGGCAATACTTATCAAGGTACTTATCAGCCATATCGGGGTGGTGCAGGCAGAGGAGCATATATGTCCTTGCCACATCTGCCGAGGCGTTGCCCTGCCTTGCGTTTGACCAGTTGATAACGTATGTACCATCATCGTTGAATATGATATTCTTCGGCTCAAAGCTGCCGTGGCAGAGCTTGATGTGCTTGGGCATAGAATCAAGGCGTGTAAGAAGCTCATATTTTTTTATCTCGTCAATCTGACCTATGCTCTTTATCTGCCTTGCCATTTTATCTTTGAGCTTTGAGAGAAGGGGCATGAACTGTGCGTGTATCTCCATTTGTATATCTATCATTCTGTCGATATACATATCTGTCTTATCAGGGTTCTCCTCAATAAGCTGCTTTAGGGTCTTGCCCTTTATCCAGTCATGGGATATCGCCCACCTGCCGTCAACAACGCCCACCTCGTGCAGCACCGGCACCTTTATATTGGTATTTACCATAGTAGTCTCACACCTGGCGTGAGTAAGGGCTGCATACAGGCACTTTTCCTTATACTCGGGCTTTTTGTATACCCTTATAGACCTGTCATCATCTTCATAAACATCATAGATATCGCCCTCGGCGATGAATTTTTTCAGCTCCATAGCAATGCTCCTTTGTATTTTTTAGACACTTGTCAAAATCCACAAGACATTATACCCTGTCTTATTACACAATAGTATACTACAACATATACAAAATGTCAAGGCTTTTTCGTTATAATCACTAATGTTTACTTTTTGTTAAGATTTACATTGCTTTTATTTCATCATTTTCTCCCCCGTTTATTCATTTTAGATAGTAAGGATAATATTCTTATGTATATACTGCACAAAGAAAAGAATAGTTCGCAAGAGATACACCGATTTTTCATTATTTGTGTAAAATCAATAACGAGGGCTTAAAAAAAGGGGCAAAAGCCGTTAGATTACTAATTGACAAAAAAATAACAATCTGATATAATGATTACAAAGGGATAGTTTAGTTCCCTGCTGTATGGAAAGTGAAAAGAAGGAAGTTTGTTATTTATTATACGGAGGTAAATGACATGACGAAGATTGTTGATAACGTAGCGGCTCTCGAAGAAAAGCTGAAGGAAGTAAAGGCTGCCCAGGCGCTGTATGCTGAATACACGCAGGAGCAGGTAGACAAGATATTCAAGGCTGCGGCTCTTGCTGCAAACAAGGCAAGGATATCGCTTGCGAAGATGGCTGTTGAGGAAACAGGCATGGGCGTGGTTGAAGACAAGGTCATCAAGAACAACTATGCTGCCGAATACATCTACAATGCCTACAAGAACACAAAGACCTGCGGCATTGTCGAGGAGGACAAGGAGTTCGGCACAAAGAAGATACTCGAGCCTATCGGCATAATCGCAGCTGTCATACCCACCACAAACCCGACATCTACCGCTATATTCAAGGCTATGCTGGCACTGAAAACCAGAAACGGCATAATATTCTCCCCTCACCCGAGGGCAAAGAAGAGCACGATCGAGGCTGCAAAGATAGTCTACGAGGCTGCTGTTGAAGCAGGCGCTCCCAAAAACATCATCGGCTGGATAGACGTTCCCTCTCTTGACCTTACAAACACTGTAATGAAAGAGGCTGACATAATCCTCGCAACCGGCGGCCCCGGAATGGTTAAGGCTGCATACTCCAGCGGCAAGCCTGCCCTCGGCGTTGGTGCGGGCAACACACCTGCCGTTATCGACAAGAGTGCTGACATAAAGGTAGCTGTCAACTCCATAATCCACTCTAAGACATTTGATAACGGCATGATCTGCGCCTCCGAGCAGAGCGTTATCATCGACAAGAGCATATACACCGAAGTCAAGAAGGAATTCAAGGCAAGAGGCTGCCACATACTTAATAAGGAAGACACCGAAAAGGTAAGAAAAACCATTATCATAAACGGCGCACTCAATGCAAAGATAGTAGGTCAGAGCGCATTCAGGATTGCACAGCTTGCCGATGTTAAGGTGCCTGAGAGCACAAAGATACTCATAGGCGAGGTAACGAGCGTTGACATAAGCGAAGAGTTCGCTCACGAAAAGCTCTCGCCGGTGCTTGCAATGTACAAGGCAAACGACTTTGAAGATGCCTGCGAAAAGGCTGACAGGCTGATAAAGGACGGCGGCTACGGTCACACGGCTTCTCTCTATGTTGATGCAGCGACCGAGCAGGACAAGATAAACTTCTTTGCTCACAAGATGAAGACCTGCCGCATACTTGTAAACACCCCCTCCTCTCACGGCGGCATAGGCGACCTTTACAACTTCAAGATGCCCCCCTCCCTCACCCTCGGCTGCGGCTCGTGGGGCGGCAACTCGGTTTCCGAGAATGTAGGCGTAAAGCACCTGCTCAACATCAAGACGGTAGCGGAGAGGAGAGAGAATATGCTTTGGTTCAGAGCACCCGAAAAGGTTTATTTCAAGAGAGGCTGTCTGCCTGTTGCGCTTGACGAGCTTAAAAACGTTATGGGCAAGAAAAAGGCATTCATCGTGACCGACAGCTTCCTTTACAAAAACGGCTTCTCCAAGCCCGTGACCGACAAGCTCGACGCTTTGGGCATAATTCACGAGACATTCTTTGACGTAGAGCCCGACCCGTCACTCAGCTGTGCCGTGGCAGGCGCTAAGCAGATGAGCGACTTTGAGCCTGATGTGATAATCGCTATCGGCGGCGGCTCGGCTATGGACGCTGCAAAGATAATGTGGGTACTCTACGAGCACCCCGAGGCTGACTTCCTTGACATGGCTATGAGATTCATTGACATAAGAAAGAGGGTATACACCTTCCCGAAGATGGGCGAAAAGGCTTACTTCGTGGCTGTTCCCACATCTTCCGGCACAGGCTCGGAGGTAACGCCCTTTGCAGTTATCACAGATGAGAAGACAGGTCACAAGTATCCCCTTGCAGACTATGCGCTGCTGCCCAACATGGCAATAGTTGACACAGATATGATGATGAGCGCACCCAAGGGTCTTACAGCTGCATCGGGTCTTGACTGCATGGTACACGATTTAGAAGCATACGCTTCGGTCATGGCGACAGACTTTACTGACGGCATAGCACTTCGCAGCTTAAAGCAGACATTTGACAACCTGCCCGAGTGCATAGCAAACGGTCAGACAGCATACAAGGCAAGAGAGAACATGGCACACGCCGCAACAATGGCAGGCATGGCCTTTGCAAACGCATTCTTAGGCATAGGTCACAGCCTTGCACACAAGCTGGGCGCTTACCACCAC
>JAFYET010000155.1 GCA_017544125.1 Ruminococcus sp.
TCGCTTTATTACCTCTGTGTCAGCCTGCCTGCCCGTTCCGCCGACCATGCCCTCTACAAAGCTGTCAATAAGCAGCCTGTCAGCAGACAGCCTGTCGGCTCTTTTGATATCCTCGGGGGTCTTGGCTCTTACGGCTTTCCAAATCTCGCCGCCGAATATCTCTCTGAGCCTTTTGATGTAGCTTTCATCTTCATTTCCGTGCAACTGTATCACATCAAGGTCATCGCAGAAATACTTTTCTATTTCCTCTATCGGCTCATTAACGAACACGCCCACCGACTTTATCTCGCCTGAAAGATAGCTTTTAAGCTCAAAAAACGTCCCAGCCACAATGCTTCGCTTAAACCCCGGCGAGAGTATAAACCCAGCATAATCGGGGCGATAGAGGTTCACAGCCTCTATGTCCTGCCGCCGCCTAAGCCCGCATATTTTTATTTTTGCCATGCTATACGTCCTCTCGCAGCTCGGCGAGCTTGCCGCCTATGCTGTCAGCCCGCATAAGCGTTTCGCCTATCAGCACTGCATCTGCACCGCTTGCTCTTGCCTGCTTCATGTCGGCATTATCCTTTATGCCGCTTTCAGAAACGAGGACAGAGCCTTCCGGCACCAGGTCAGCCAGCCGCTTTGTTGTGTTCAGGTCAACCGTGAAGTCTTTGAGGTTGCGGTTGTTTATGCCTATAAGATCAGCCTCAGTCCTGAGCGCACGTTCAAGCTCAGCCTCATCGTGAACTTCTGTCAAAACCTCAAGCCCCACCGAATGTGCTGCTTTTGTAAAGCGCATAAGCTCATCATCATCAAGTATAGCGCATATAAGCAGCACCGCACTCGCACCGAGAAGCCTTGCGTGGTAGATCTGGAACTCGTCTATCACAAAGTCTTTTCTCAGCACGGGTATGTGTACATTCCCGGTTATTTCTCTGAGAAAGTCATTGCTGCCCTTGAAGTAATGCTCCTCCGTCAGGCATGATATGGCATTTGCCCCGCAGCGCTCGTATTCAAGCGCCGTTTCAAGCGGGCGGAAGTCCTCTTTTATAAGCCCCTTTGAGGGCGATGCTTTCTTTACTTCTGCTATCACCGAAAGGGTATCACGTTTCAGCGCTTTTTTCATTGAGTATACAGGTCTTTCGCATTGCAGCGCCATGGCTTTTATGTCTTTGTCTGCAAATAAAGCCTTTTCTTTTTCAAGCTGTTCTTTGCGCTTAGCAGCTATGTCATCAAGTATCATTTCTTACCCCTCGTTTGAAAGCTCAGCAAACTTGTTGAGCCTTTCAAGTGCTTCGCCGCTGTCTATGCTCTGCCTTGCAAGGGCAATGCCCTCCTCGATAGTGTCTGCCTTGTGTGCTACATATAATGCACAGCCTGCATTTAACAGAACTATGTCTCTCTTTGCACCTTTTATGCTGCCGTCAAGAACGCCCTTGGTGATGGCTGCGTTGTCCTTGGCCTCGCCGCCTGTAACGTCGCTCTTGTTGTAGCGCCTGAGCCCATAGTCCTCGGGGCAGATCTCGTATTTGATTATCTTGCCGTCTCTTACCTCGCATACAGTGGTGGGGGCTGATATGGATATCTCGTCAAACCCGTCCTGCCCGTGAACCAGCATGGCGCTCTTTACGCCTATGTTCATAAGCACCTTTGCCATGTTTTCAAGCAGCTCGTCGCTGTATGCACCGAGCAGCATATACTCAGCCTTTGCAGGGTTTGCAAGAGGTCCTAAGATGTTGAATATTGTGCGTATGCCTATCTGCCTTCTTGTAAGCCCCACAAACCTCATTGCCGAGTGGTATTTCTGCGCAAAAAGGAATGTGTAGCCTGCTTCGTTTATAAGATTCTTTGCCTTGTCGGGTGTTAAGGATATATTGCAGCCCAGCGCTTCGAGCACATCTGCCGCACCGCTCTTTGAGCTGACACCCCTGTTGCCGTGCTTTGCAACAGCCTGCCCCGCACCTGCTATAACAAACCCCGATGTGGTGGATATATTGAAGCTGAATGAAAGGTCGCCGCCCGTGCCTACTATTTCAAGAACGGGCGTGTCGGGAATGACCTCGGTCATGTTCTTTCTCATGCCCTTTACAAAGCCGGTTATCTCGTCAACATTCTCGCCCCTTAGCCTCATTGCTGTGAGCAGTGCCGATATCTGTGCATTTGTGGCTCTGTCGTTCATGATAATGTCAACAGCCTCAAAGCTCTCATCTTCGGTGAGGTGCTCGCCCTTGTCAACTACCTTTCTTATGAACTTGACAAGCTCTGTCCTCTCGCCGTCGGGAATTGAGGGCAGGGAAGCCTTTGTGGTCTTTACTTCGCATACGTTTGAAAGGAAGTTGTCGATTATCTTCATGCCCACATCTGTAAGTATGCTCTCCGGGTGGAACTGCACGCCGTAGGTCTTGTGCTCACGGTGCTTTACAGCCATTATCTGCGCTGTGTCATCGGTAGCTATTACTGAAAGACAGGTAGGCAGCGTCAGGCTGTCGGCTATGAGCGAGTGGTAGCGTGCTGCCTTTATGCTCTTGGGCAGCCCGGCAAAGAGGGGGTTAGATGTGTTTATGCTTATATCAGTCTGCTTGCCGTGAAGCTGTTCACGGGCGTGGATTATCTTGCCGCCGAATGCTTCAGCGATCGCCTGATGCCCAAGGCAAACGCCCAGTATCGGCACTCTGCCGCTGAATTTCTTTATAAGCTCTTCGCAGATGCCTGCCTCATTCGGTCTGCCGGGGCCGGGCGAGATTATTATCCCCTCGGGGGAGAGGGCTTCTATCTCGTCAAGTGTTATCTCGTCATTTCTCTTTACCTCTATCTTGGGGTAAAGAACGCCTATAGCCTGATAAAGGTTGTAGGTAAAGCTGTCGTAATTGTCAATCATCAGTATCATCAGTGTCAGTCCTTTCGTGTTGTATCAAATGGTAAGTGTATTGAAAGACTGTTTACCGCCCTTATGCCGGCGTGGGTGGGAAGCAGGCTTTTGTTTGCTAATTACTTTACGAATTTATCAAGGAAGGTGCTGTCGGTGAAGTAGTCGATGCCTATTGCGGCTCTAACCTCTGCTACTGTCTTGTTTGAAAGCTCAACAGCTGTTGCTGTGCCCTTGTTGAGTATCTCGAGCAGATATCCCTTGTCGCCCTCGTACTGCGCTCTGCGCTCTCTTATGGGCTTTAAGGTCTCCTGCATTACGCTGTTTAACAGCTTCTTGCACTTCATATCGCCAAGACCGCCCCTGCGGTAA
>JAFYET010000156.1 GCA_017544125.1 Ruminococcus sp.
ATGCAGCGTGCGGCTGTGGTCTTGCCCGAGCCGTTTGCGCCTAAAATGCACAGTATCTCGCCCTTATACACATCAAGCGTCAGCCCTGTGAGTATGTCGGGCTCATTTCTGCCGTAGCGGAAGTACAGGTCTTTAAGCTCGAGGGCTTTTTCGGCAGGGGGCGTATATTTGTCACGCATGACAGCTTTTGCGGCGTTGCCAAACTGCCTTATATACCCCCTGCCCTGCGCCACTGTCAGCGGCGGCTCACCCACGCTGCCAAGTGCTTTATAAAGCCTTGCAGCCGCAGGCATGGCGTGAGCTACCGGGCTTTTATCATCAAGCGCCCTTATCACATCACGGGGGCTGCCGTTATGTATAAGCCTTCCGCCGTCCATTATAAGCAGCCTGTCGCTTACCGGCACCAACTCATCGAGCCTGTGCTCGGCTATGAGTACTGTGAGCCCCAGCTCATCGCTGAGTTTTTTTACCGTGTGTATGAATTCCGAGGCGGCTATGGGGTCAAGCTGTGCTGTGGGCTCATCAAGTATCAAAAGCCCCGGCTCGCCCATCATCACCGATGCAAGGTTTAATAGCTGCTTCTGCCCGCCGGAAAGCTCGCTTACGTTTTTTTCATACCAGCTGTCAATGCCGAAATAGCTTGCCGTCTCCGCCGCACGAAAGGCTATAAAGGCAGCATCAGCGCCTGCATTTTCAAGGGTGAACACCAGCTCGTGCCACACCTTGTCGCAGACTATCTGCGCATCGGGCTGCTGCATAACAAAGCCTATGCCGAGGGCTGATTCTCTGTCTGACAGCTCACTCTGCTTTTTGCCCCGAAACTCTATCTCGCCGCTTATATCACCCAATGGCGAAAGCTCACGCTTTAAAAGCCGCAAAAGGGTCGATTTGCCGCTGCCCGTCGAGCCTGCAAGCAGGTTAAAGCTGCCCGCTTCAAGAGCAAAGCTCACATCAGACACAGCGGGTGCGTCACACTCAGGGTAGCAAAAGCTCAGACCCTTCGCTGTAAGTATTTCCATCTGGCGCTCACTCCCCCTTTCAGTATCACAGGCATCATGCTCAAAACCGCAAATGCCGAAAGCCCCGCTATGTCGGTGCTGTTGTTTATTACCACCCTCGTCTTCGGGTAGAAGCTGTATTCAAAGCCCTTTGATGCGCACATCACAGCCACGGCAAACAGCCCCGTCATAGCTGCAAGCAGCAGCGCATCGAGCCTGTCAAAGCGCTTTTTGCGGTAGCAGGTGCGCTTTGGCAGCGAAAAGCCCCGTGCCTCCATGCTGTCAGCTGTGGTTATGCCCCCCTCCAGCGCCCATGTTATGAGGATAGAGAATATCCTGATATTTGAGCGTATCTCGTGGGTAAGGCTGTCGTCATTATAAAGCCCCATTGCAAGCTGCGTTTCCTTTATCTTCTTTCTCTGCCTTGTAAACAATGGCACGAACCTTACTGACATCGAGATGATGAGCGACAGGTCCTTTGAAAGCACCGATGTAAGGTAAATGAGCTTATCGCTTGTAAACACAAAGGTAAGTGTGCGAAACCAGTAGAGTGCTGCAATTATCATAAGTGCGCTGTTGAGCCCAAAGTAAAAGCTCTCAAGGGTTATGGGGCGTGAGTTGATAAAAAGCAGCACCGTCTGCCCCTTGTGCGAGACAAGCGAGTTTGCGATAACGAGCAGCAAAAAGAGTATCACAGCAAACAGCGTAAAGCTGCCCTTGCGCTCGCCCCTGACCGATGCGAAATAAGCCGCTGCCCCGATAAGCGATATAACTATCAAGGGCGGGTATGGCAAAAACATAGTAAGCCCTGCTGTGTAGGCAAAGAAAAAAAGTGTTACGATAGGGTTTGAATCCTCAATGCTTCTTATCACTCTATATCCCTGCCTATCTCTTTAGTGTAGCGCCACTCGACAATGTCGCCGTCTTTTAGTATATACTGCGAGCTGTTGACCGAGGGTGCCTGCCCGTTGACATAATACATCCACCCCGACAGCTCGCCGTGGTCAAACTCATAAATGCCCGCTATGCCGCTTACGTATATCATCTCATCGCTGCCCTTGATATCGAGCAGCAAGCCGTTTTCACGGGCAAGCTCATCAAGCAGGTCGTAAGCCGTTTCGCCCTCTCTTATGCTCACCGTCTGCGAGGGTATAAGATAGCCGTCTTCGGGTATATCATCACGCAGCCCCATGATAGTCAGGCAGTCAACACTCACCGTCACCTGCCCTGCACTTTCACTTGCAGAGCTGCTGTCATTAGTCGCAAAATGCTCGTCCTTGGTCTCGATATCGAGCAGTGCCGTCACAGCGCAAAGCACGCCGCCTATGGCTATTATCAGAATATAGCTCTTGATATTGCGCCTGCCCTTTATGATAAGCACCACACAGGCAATAAGCACAGCCCCGCCTATGCCTATGTAGATATATACCTTTATGCTCGTTTCATGGTATACCTCATCGACCATTTTCACGGTCACGGCTGTGGTGGTGGTGCTCTGCACCTCTGTCTGCGTGTCGGTATCTGTTAAGCTCACATCAGCCTCGCCTTGCGCTGTAAGAGAAGTCTCTGTCACGCTGCCGCTTGTTGACCCCTTAATCTGCGAAGTCTCGGAAGAGGTGGTCTTTTTGGTGGTCTTTGAGCTGCCGCTCTTTGAAGCCTCTGTCTTTTTGGTGCTGCCCGATGTTACCGCCCCGCCCCCGCTGCTCTTAGTGACAGATGGTGTGTCGGCAGCGGTTTTTTCAGATAAAGCCGTGGCGCCCTTTGGCTTTTCGGTCTGCTGTTTTGTCTGCTTGCCCGTTTGCTTTTTGGTAGCGGCAGATGAAGCCTTTGTCACGGTGACACGCTCTGTAACACGGGGCTTATCGGGCTTGTCGGGCTTATTGACGGGGGGCTTGGCGTTATCAAAGACAAAAAACGCACTCTTGCCCTTTGCCATTCTCTCATACCCCGTCAGGCAGTAAAACACCTGATAGGTTGCACTCTCGTTTGCTCCCTCGCCCTTTATATGCTCAAAGCTGCCGTCTTGCAGCCTGTATGTTGCAAGTGCATCAATAAGGGTATTGCCCCCCTTGATAAAGCGTTCGTCCTTGCCCGAATCTATACCGAGTGAGCTTAGTGCCAGAAGCACCTGTGCAGTGCTCTCGCAGTTTTCTTTGCCCATGCTCTTATAAACGCCGCTCGGCTGCTGCGCATTTGAAAGGAATGAAAGCGCCTTGTCGCAGGCGGCTTTCACCTTGCTGTTCTTTTTATACCGGGGGGCTAAAGCCGTTACCGTCATCGCCGTGCAGTCGGCATCGCCGTAGCTGCCCATTACCGCAAAGCCGCCGTCGTCCTTCTGCAGTGCAAGTATGCGCCCTATCAGCCCCTCAGCCGTAACACCCTCGGCGGTATAGCCGTTATTAACTATATGCAGGGCAAACACCAGCGCCATGAGCCCCTTCTCGCCCGATGCGCCCGCAAGGGTGTCGGTTATGTATTTATCCGTGCTGCCTGTGCTTATAAGCGCAAGGGCATACTTCTCCCTCGTGGCGGGAGAGGGCACCTTGTTATTCGCAAGGTAGCTCTTAAGCGCTTTTTCGTATGACGAAAAGTCATAGCTGCCCGACTGGGCAAGCGCCATTATATACCACTCGCCCGTTACCCCGGCATTATCGGTAAGTGTGCCGTCTATCCAGCCCTGAATACTGCCGCCCGCCCTCTTATTATCACAAATACCGCCCAGCATCTGCGAGGCGGTATCCTGATACTTTGCATAGGCACTTATCGGGGTGATAAGTGCGCATATTGTAATGAGCAGGGCGGCAAATAATGCTGCCGCTTTAGTCATCAGCTTCTCTTGCGCTTAGCAGCTATAACGCCAACAAGTGCAATGCCTGCAAGGGCGAGCTGAAGCTCGGAAGATGTCTTGGGGTTAGAGGTGGTCGAAGCCTTTGCATCGTCCTTCTTCTCCTCAGCCTTGTCGTCAGACTCGTCCTCGGTATCCTCATCAGTATCCTCGGGCTCGTCCTCGTTCTCCTCGGGCTCATCGGTGGTCTGTGTATCGTCAGTAGTTTCCTCTGTGTTATCATCATCAGGCTCTACGTCGGGCTCGTCCTGCTTAAGTGCAGAGACTATGCACACGGGGTCAACGAGGTTAACATCGTCAGAAACAGCGCTTATAACATAATCGCCGCCCTTGTCGAGCTTTACAGTTACCTTGCCCTCGTCATCTGTAACGAAGTCGGTCTTCTCGCCGTTTATGGTGATGTATGCACCCTTTGCGGGGAGCTTTACAGTGTTCCAGTCAGCATCATAGCCTACATAGGTGAGAGTGAGGTCTAATGTGTCATTCTCGTCAAGGTTCATTTCCTTGAAACGTGTATCAAAGTTGCTGTATGCATCGGAGTAATTCTCTGTATCGGTATAAACGAAAGCATCAACGAACACAGGCTCGCCGCTCTCGGAAACTACTGTGTCAGTAAGAGCCCATGCAGCCTCGCCGTTTACATAGTAGCCGTAGCTGCCGCCGTTCTCAACGCCCCAGAGCTTTTTAAGCGAAAGGCCCCAATCGGAGATCGCCGTACCGAAGCCTGCCTCAGCACCGCCATCGTAGTATGCCTCATGTGCTGCATAAAGTGCATCAGCAATAGTTAGTGCGCCGTCATTGTCAGTATCAGTTACCTCTACCGACTTCTGAGCAACTGCAAGCTCGCCGCTGCCGTCAACTATTGTAACATACGCATTTACCGATTCAGGAGCAGAACCTGCTTCTCCTTCTTCCTCAGCTGCTGCGCTGATCGCCATAGTGCTCATGCTCATTGCCATTGCAGCGATGATAGCCGCTAATCTTTTCATCCTCTTCA
>JAFYET010000157.1 GCA_017544125.1 Ruminococcus sp.
GGCTGAGGACATCAACGTAACAGGCATCGAGGACGAGGTTACTCCCGAGATCATGGAGAAGCTCCTCTACATCGACAAGGATCTCTGGAAGGCTGAGATCAAGGAGATGCGCCGTTACTATGATGAGGACATCAAGGCTAAGGGCGGTCACATTCCGCAGGCTCTTTACGACCAGCTTGACAAGATCGAGGCAAGACTCGGCTAATTATAAGCACACATACAGAGCGCTTTCGGGCGCTCTGTTTTTTTGCATACTAAAAGAAGCCTCCCGAAAGGGAGGCTTAAGTTTTTTTGTGTTATCAGCCAACAAGCTCTTTTATCGCTGCTATCATTTTATCTGTCTGCTCGTCGGTGCCGACGGTTATACGCAGGCGGTTATCTATACGGGGTTTATTGAAATAGCGCACGAAGATGCCCTTATCACGCAGGAATGTAAAGATCTCCTGCGCTGAGAGCTTTTCATGCTCGGCAAAGAGGAAGTTAGCAGCACTCTTTGCCACCGTAAAGCCCATACCCTCCAGAGCCGATGCAAGGCGCTCACGGGTGGTTATTACTCTTGCGAGGGTGTCTTTAAAATACTTATCGTCCTTCACCGCTGCGGTGCCTGCGGCTATTGCCACGGCATCAACGGGGTAGGAGTTGTAGGAATCCTTAACGGCGTTCATATAGCTTATCAGCTCCTCACTCGCCATAGCAAAGCCGAGCCTCATACCTGCAAGCGAGCGGGATTTTGAGAAGGTGCGGGTGAGGACTAAGTTATCGTACTTATCGAGCAGGTCTATACAGCTCTCGCCGCCGAAGTCGATATAAGTCTCATCTATGACCACCACCACATCACGGTTGGCATCGAGGAGCTTTATTATCTCAGACTTATCAAGGGCGATGCTGGTGGGGGCGTTGGGGTTCGGGAAGATGATACCGCCGTTTGGCTGGGTGTAGTCGTTCACATCAATAGTGAAGTCTTCCTTCAGCGGCAGCGTCTTATATGGGATACGCAGCATATCGCACCACACGGGGTAGAATGAGTAGGTCACATCGGGGTAGAGAATGGGCAGCTCAGAATTGAAAAACGCCCTGAATGCTGCTGCGAGCACATCGTCAGAGCCGTTGCCCACAAACACCTGCGAGGTCTTGAGCCCGTAATACTCAGCAAGGGTCGATCTCAGCGGCTCGGCTGAGAAATCGGGGTAAAGGCGGAGCTTGCCCGCATCGAACGCCGAAACTGCCTTTTGCACCTCGGGGGAGGGCGGGTAGGCGTTTTCGTTGGCGTTGAGCTTGATGATGTTGTCATTTTTGGGCTGCTCGCCCGCCACATAGGGCTCTATGCTTATGAGGTTTTTACGAAAGCCTTGTTTTTCCATATTCTGTTTGTCTCCTTATAAATAAAGTATGCTATTCCCCGCATGACACGGGGAATAGCTTGTTTTGTCTGTTTACGGCGTATAGAAAAGCTGCTCCCAGTAATTGAAGTCATTGCCTTCCTTATCGGTATAGGAATAATAGCCTATCGCCATATACTTATAGTCGGGGTTGAGCATATTATTAAGATGCCCCTGCGAGCTTTTCCAGTTTTCAAAAGCCTCTTTAACTGTATAGGTGGTATTCATGCCGTAGGTGATATTCTCGGCTACTGCGTGATAGCTGAGCCCCACCTGAGAATAAACTGATGTATACTTTGAAGTGTCGGGGCGGTAATGGTCAAAGAGCGTTTTAAGCTCCTTAGCCCTTATATCGGCTGCCTTATCAAGCAGCTCGACACCCTCGAGGGCAGCTACGCCGTGCTCTTTTCTCAGTGCGTTGATATATGTGAGCATTTCCTTGGTGTATTTATTTATACTGCCTGTCTTTATCTTGGGGGCTTTGGTAGTTACGACGGTGGATTTGGGGTCTTCAGAGAAATCTGACTTAGGCGCATAGAGCGTATAGCCGTCAATGAGTATCCTGTAATAGCCGTTACTGGTAAGACCCGTGCAGGTGGCGTTATAATACTGCTGGAAGCTGCCCCTTACTGTTGATGTAAGGTCGGGCTGCTCATAGAAGCTGCCTGCTTTGAGGGCGTATATAGTCTTATTGAACTCGGAGACCGTGAACCTCGGCTGGGTAGTTGTCGTCACGGTGACTACGGGGCGCTGTGCCGTTGTGGTGGCGGGTGCCTGAGTCTGCACCTGCGTCTGAGCCTGAGTCTGCACAGGCTGTGTCTGCTGTGCGGTGGTGGTAGTCTTTTTCTTGGTAGTTTTCTTAGTGGTTGTAGTAGTGGTCTTTTTCTTTGTGGTGGTCGTCGTCTTAGACGTAGCCTCGGTCACTGCGGGATCCTGATCATCGCCGCCGTCCGAGCCGCCCTGCTGCTCATCAAGGGAAATACCCTTTTGCTCCAAAGTATTTGCAAGCACGCTGTTTAAAATGATGAGCTTATTGAGATTAAGCTCAGTACCGCTGCCGGGGGCAGGGGGTGTCATATTAACAGCGGCGGTCATCTCTTCAAGCTGGGTGATGACTGCCTTTAGCTTATCCTTAACATCGTCATCAGAATAGCTGTTGACAAAGCCCGAATACGCATCTATACCGAGGTAGATAGAGTTTATCTCACCCACGACCTCATCTGCCGAGCCATAGCCTGTTATACTGAGGCTGCCGCTGTCGATATACTCGCTTATCGCCTTGAAGCATTCGGTATCTTTATTTATGAGCGACACAAGCTCCTCCACCGACTGATCGGCGGGGGTATCGGTTATCCTGCGGAGGATACCGCTGGGGGTATGTATATCGCCGTTAGTATCATAAATGATATGCTCATAGTTTATATCGAAGTTGGTTATCGGTGCGCCGAGGGAGTTAGTGAAGGTGAGCTTGCCGTCCTCCACAGATGCGGTCACAAGCTCGCCCGAATCGTCCATAAAGGTATAGCTGGCAAGCGTTTCATCGCCCGAGCGGAGGGTATAGCCGTTATTCTCGGCGAATATCTCAGCGCCGCTGCTGCCCTGATATGCGGGCAGGCTTATCCTGTCAAGCTCAGCCATACGGTTGACGACCGCCTCGGGGGTATACTCATCATTAGCACCCTCAAAGACCACGCCGGACTGCTTTTCGAGGATATGTGTTATATCGGGCATATAGTTAGCAGACACACCCACTGCTGCAAAGCAGAGAGCGAGCCCCATTGTGAAGACCTGTTTTGCGCCCATGATAACACCACCCTTCCTTTAAGGCTTGCTGTGAAAGCAGCCTTAATATTTTAATAAATACGTATAATAATCTACATTACATTATAACACAGTATATGGTAAAGATAAACAAGATTATATTAACCTTAGTGAGGATAATTGTGAAAGCAGTAAAATATTTAAAGAAATATGTCATTTTTGTCCGTGGCGGGGGCGTTTGAGGGGTGTATGACCCAAAGGGAATGTGTGAAAATGGCATATTTTTCCTAACAAAAGTAAAGAGAAATTATGAAAAGTTACAAACATTTTACAAAGTGGCTCAAACGGCGCTGTTTAGGGAAAATTTATAGATGAAAAGCGGGTGAAAACACTTGCATATGTAAATAAATAGTGATATAATATTTTTTGGTTGGTGCAAAATTATCCCCTATGAAACTTTAGCGTTTTGCAGGGGGTGAATAAGAGCGGTGTGATGATAAAATACAGCAGCGCACCGGCAGCCGATCCATAAACAAAGGCAAAACCGTGCGGGGCTGCCTGAAAGAAAGGAAGAGATAAATGAAAACCAAAAAGCTAAACCGTGGTCTTGTGCTGGGTGCGGCGCTGCTTGCGGGGCTTGCGGGCTTTGTTGTTTTTGACCACTTCAACTTCAACAGCAACAAGGACGAGATCAAGTCGGTAGTCGAGAAATACATAAACGACTGCGCTGAGGCAAGCGTTACCGAGAACGGCGACAACCGTGAGGCGCTAAAAAAGATAGTTGATGAAAGCTGGGAGTACAACAAATTCTACAGCACATCATTCGTCTTTGACTATACTACGGTAGACGACCTGAGAGACTCGATAGATTATATCGATGATGACGAAACGAAAAGAGGGCATCTGACCGAATGCAAAGCCGATATAAACGAAATCAAGGTATCAAAGGCGGGGCCTAACCTTGCGCAGGCCGAGGTATCATACGCTGTCACCTTCAAGGGTGTAGGACCGGCTTATTTCATGGGCATAGATGGCATGGACGATTCGGTATTCAACAGCGTAAATTACGAGGACAGTGATCTGGAAGGTGCAGGCGATACCAGGAACATATTCAACTCGCTTGAATACGAGGGCGTTGTTTCTTACGAGGATTCGGCGACATACTATCTTGAATACAAGGGCGGCGAATGGAAGCTCGTTGGCACTGACAGCCACCATCCACGTTTTGAGCTTTTAGACAAAGACGGCGATTTTATAGACCTTGAAAAATACGCCAAGGGCGACACGAGCAAGAGCGACAAGGACAGCGAGGGCGGCAACAAGGACAAGAAGCCCGTTGCTGTAAAGCTGCCTGACGGAACGGTAATTGACATACCCGAGGGCGAGGATCTGCCGGCTGAGCTTAAAGATCTGCCCGCAGGGGCAGAGCTGATCTACGCTGACGACAAGGGCAGCAAGGATGACAGCAGCGCTGATGACAGCTCAGAGCCTGAAAGTGCCGCTGATGAGAGCAGCACGGAGAATGCAGGGGGTGAATCGAATGAGTGAAGCAGTTCTTAAGATAGAAAAGCTCAACAAGACCCTCGGCAAGAGGCACATATTACACGACATATCATTTGAGGCGCACGCAGGCGAGGTATTCGGTTTCTTAGGACCCAACGGCGCAGGTAAGACGACCACCATCAAGTGTGCGGTAGGCCTTATATCCATAGACGAGGGCACCATAGAGATATGCGGGCACAACGTCAACAAGGAATTTGAGGCTGCAATGCAGAACGTCGGCGGCATTGTCGAGAACCCCGAGATGTACAAGTACCTGACCGCAAGGCAGAACTTGGAGCAGTATGCAAGAATGCGTGACGGCGTTACACCCGAGAGGATAGACAAGGTGGTAGAGCTTGTAGGGCTTACCAACAGAATGAACGAGAAGATAGTAAAATACTCACTGGGTATGAGGCAGAGGATAGGTGTAGCGCAGGCGCTTTTACACAACCCCAAGCTGCTGATACTTGACGAGCCCACCAACGGACTTGACCCTGCGGGCATCAAGGAGCTTCGTGACATACTCAAAAGGCTTGCTCACGAAGAGGGCGTATGCGTTATCGTATCATCACACCTGATGAGCGAGATGGAGCTTATGTGCGACAGAGTAGGCATCATAGCAAACGGTAAGATGCTGGGCGTTTACACCCTTGAAGAGATGATAAGCTCATCAAACGGCGAGACTACCGACTACATCATCAAGTGCTCAGATGTAAACAAGGCTTTCGAGCTTATTGACATAGAGGGCGTTGAAAAGAATATAGTAAATGAGGAGCTTGAGATAATAGTTCCTAACGACAGGGCACACGAGCTTATCTCGGCGGTAAACAAGACGATAGTTACAAACGACATAGGGCTTTACGAGGTAACTATGAGAGAGAAGAAGAAGCTCGAGGAAGTATTTATTGAAATGACCGGAAACGGAGGTGGACAGATTGAGTAAGTTTATGGGGCTTTTGAAAAACGAATACATAAAGCAGCTCAAAAAGAAATCCACCGTGTTTATATTCATACTGGTGGCGGTGTTTGCGTTCGGTCTGGCGGGGCTTGTAAAGGTATCGCTGATGATAGGCGGCGATGTTGATGAGATGAAGGAAAAATTCAGAAGCTACGATTACTCCGACCAGATAGACTCTGCCAAGGAGGACAAGAACGAGGAGCTTGTTGAATACTACACATATCTTCAGGACAACAAGATCAACCAGACCAACTGGAAGCTGGATTTAGCAGACGTTATGTTTGATCAGGGCGGCAGCGATCAGTCTTTTGTTTATCAGGCAGCAAAGAACTACGAGGGCGACATAAAGGAGCTCTACGACGGCTTTATAAAGAACAATGACTGGAAGGGCTATTACGAGTTTATAAAGAAAAGCACCGATAACAAGGACATTATCTGGGCGATCGACTATGCGCTTGACAATAACATAGCACCCGAGGAGGACAGCTATGCAGATGATGCTGACTGGAGAAACTCTGTACTTTCAAGCTACATCGAGAACTCGGAAAAGGCAGCTATGACAGCGTCTGACGAGCAGAAGCAGGTATTCACCGACAGGGCGCTGACTGCAAAATACAGGCTCGAGCACGATGTAAGCGTAAACATCGCAGGCTCATCTATGACAGAGATGATGTCAGAAGGGGGCGGCGATTACGAAACAGGCGGCATTGAAAAGCAGACGCTTTGGACATCGTTCACATCGAGCACGAGCGTGGTATCGTTCATAGGTATGCTCATCATCGTTATAGCAGGCGGCATAATCGCATCTGAATTCTCAAACGGCACTATCAAGTTCCTGCTTATAAACCCCCGCACAAGGGGCAAGATACTGCTTTCAAAGTATATAACGGTAATATCCATAGGCTACATCATGATGATACTTTGCTACATATTCTCGCTCATCTCGTCGATAATATTCTTCGGCACATCGGATATGGGCGCTATGTATGTAAAGACCTCGGCAGGCGTTACAAAGGCGGTCTCGGGCTTTACCTACATATTCGAGCAGTATCTGCTCTCGAGCGTATACGTTGTAGTTATGGCGACCTTTGCATTTGCTATCTCGTCGGTTGTCAAGAGCTCGTCTTTGGCTATAGGCCTTGGCATATTTGCAATGAGCATGGGTGAGAATGCCGTTCAGATACTCAAAATGGCATTCAACGTCGATGCGGGCAGATACACGATATTTGCAAACTCAAATCTTCAGACGATAGCACAGGGGCAGACGATCTTCCCCGGGCAGACCTTAGGCTTTGCGATAGCGGTCATTGCCGTTCACATGGTAGTGTTCCTGCTCACCGCATGGGACGGGTTTGTAAGAAGAGACGTATAAAACAAAGCGTATAAATAATACAGCCGCTTCTCCTGATTTGGGAGAAGCGGCTTTTTGTTATTTGATATCCATTGCGGCATAGAGAACAGCCTTTACATAAACTGTTTTAAGGCTATCATCGACAGAGTTGAAGACGATATAATTGCCTACTGTAAAAAACCTGTCCTCCTCAGATGTGCCATAGAGCGGGAACATATTCGGAAAACTTGCGACAGACAAAAGCTGCTGCTTTATCTTACGGTAAAGCCCCTTTGCCGCTGCGGGAGAACACAGGGTATTATAGATATAGTCAAGTATGGCATCAAGGTCATCTTCAAACCGTTTGGTCAACACGAGGTCATAAGTCATACTTTTTCTCCAGCCTGTCAAAAACATCGGCGGCGGTTACTGTTCTGCCGGCTTCGATATCTTTTTGCGCAGCGCTCAGGCGCTCACCAAGCTCCTGCTCAGAGCGGACGATGACACTTTCGGGGGCGGGGAGTTTGACCTCAAAGGGAAGCCCGCCAACAAGGCTCACCTGACACAAAAACATATTGATAGCTTCTGATATGGAAATGCCCAGCACATCAAGGGTAGCCTCTGCGCTGCTTTTGACCTTTTCATTTACTCTTACGTGTATGGTTTCATTCTTTGTCATATATATACCCCCTTTTTAGGTTCTGTATATATTATAACACATTTATTATGCAAATGCAATACATTTGCTACACATTTTTGCTTATCATATCAAGTGAAAGGGTGGCGATGCCGTTTAAGTCCATGCCGGCACGCTTACCGGAGATGAAATCATAATACCCCTGGCTTGCTATCATTGCGGCATTATCGCCGCAGTATTTAAGCTCGGGGACATAGAGCTTAAAGCCGTGCTCATCGCAGGCTTTCTGCATTGCAGAGCGCAGCCCTGAGTTGGCGGAAACGCCGCCTGCAACGGCTATCGTCTTATAGCCGCCCGCAACTGCCGCCTTTATGGTATTGCCCACCAGAATCTCGCAGACAGTGCGCTGGAAAGATGCCGCAACATCGTCACGGTCAAGCTCGGTGCCCTTTTGCGAGGCGTTATGCACTAAGTTTATAACCGCAGTTTTAAGCCCCGAGAAGGAGAAGTCATACTCGCTCCCCTGCACTCTCGGGTGGGGGAGGTCAAAGGCGTGGGCGTTTCCACGCTTTGAGGCTTCGTCAATAAACTTACCGCCCGGGTATTCAAAGCCGAGGGTACGTGCTGCCTTATCAAAGCACTCGCCGGCAGCGTCGTCTCTTGTTCTGCCTATCACCCTATAATGGGTATAGTCACTGACCTCGATTATATGGGAATGACCGCCCGAAGCCACAAGGCACAGATAGGGCGGCTCGAGGTCTTTGTGTGAGATATAGTTAGAGGCTATATGCCCTGCTATATGGTGGACGTTGACAAGCGGCACGCCTGATGTCAGCGACAGACCCTTTGCAAAGCTGACACCCACGAGCAGCGCACCTATAAGCCCCGGGGCATAGGTAACGCCTATTGCGTCAATATCAGAAAGTGAGAGCTTTGCATCGTCAATGGCTTTTTGCACCACCTGATAGATATTTTCACAGTGGCGGCGGGAGGCTATCTCGGGCACAACGCCGCCGTAGAGTCTATGCTCGGCTATTTGGGTAGCGACCACATTTGATATGACTTCACGCCCGTCCTTTACCACCGCAGCGGCGGTCTCATCACACGAGCTTTCTATTCCGAGAATGTACATTTTACTCTCTCCTTTGGTCTTTTATGTAGATAACGTCCTTTTCGTCCTCGCCTATCGGCTCAAAAAGCGCCGCCGCTTTCTTAGCAAGCCCCTCGTCAACGAAATAATCCGCCCTGCCGTTTGCCTTGATGTCGGCATTTCGCTCATCTATCCTGCGCTGCCACTCGTTATCGTCTATGTCGATGCAGTGCAGCTCGAGGGGTATGTTTCGCTCTTTAAAAAACGCCCTCACTTCGTCTCGCTCGCCCCTTGTCCAAAGGCCTATGTCAATGATGACGTTCACGCCGTTGTGCACCGTCTGTACGGCTTTTTGCAGAAAATACGCTTCGAGCTTTTCAACGTATTCCGAGAGCTTGTCCCCTGCCTGCTGCCCGAGCAGTGTAAGGGTCAGCTCATCTACCGAGAATATCACGGCGTTTATTTCTTTGGCAAGGCGCTTGCAGTATGTGCTCTTGCCGCTGCATATCCGCCCGACGGTTATTATTACTTTTGGCATTAGCTTTGCTTCCTTTCACCTTGCCTGCTGATATTCTAAAAACTCCCTTGCCGTGTCTCTTATCAGCTTGTCGGCTGTATGGTCATCTGCTGCCGCTTTAAGTGCGCCTAACAGTTCCTCCCGGCTTTGCTTGGCGTTTAAGCAGCGGTTTATCATCCAGACCGTGTGCATAGCAGGGCAGCGCCTTACAGAATCTATGAGCAGCGGCAGAAAATCGGGGTAATAGCCCTCAATAAACCTTGTCAC
>JAFYET010000158.1 GCA_017544125.1 Ruminococcus sp.
ACGGGGAGCAGCTTGGGTGTGTTATCGAGAGAAACGGCAGCTGCCTTGCAGACCTCCTCCCAGATGAGCACGGGGTCATTGGTCGAGCGTGAGAACTCCCTCGCCTTTTCAGATGCCTCTCTTGCAACTGTAAGTATAGTACCCTCTGTGGGCTTCATAACGCTCTTATAAGCGCCCTCAACGCCCAGCTCGAGAGCCTTGACCAGCAGCTCGCTGTCACACTTCTCCTCGCCCTTCAAAGCCTTTGAAAAGCCCCTGAATATCAGCGAGGTTATAACGCCCGAGTTACCTCTTGCGCCTCTTAGGCAGCCTGCCGCCATAGTCTTTGCAGCCTCGCCTGCCGAGCAGTCGTCCTTTAAGTGCCTAAGCTCTGCCACGGCGTTTGAGGTGGTCATAGCCATATTCGTACCCGTATCGCCGTCGGGAACGGGGAATACGTTGAGCTCATCGACCGATTTCTTATTATTTGCAATTGAATTCGCACCGCTTATGAAAGCGTCACGAAGCAGCTTACCTGTTATCACCTTTGTTCCTCCTACTATCAGATTAACCGAGCATTTTGTCGATAAAGACGCTGACCTTCTCGGGTCTTACGCCTGCCTCGCTGTCGAGGACGTATTCGACTTTATGTATGATGCTGTTCGCTATCGCATTGAGGTTGACACCGTAGGTCACGGTTATATGAAGCTCAATTATCGGTCTGCCCGAAGGTGTATGCTTGATGGAAACGCCGAAGTTCTCGGCACGCTTACGCTTGATAAAGCCCTCGATGCCCTGAACGGCACCTGCACGGTTTATATCAGCCACACCGAAGCAGCTCTCGGCGGTCTTTGAAACGAGGGTCTTCAAATACTTATCGGTTATGCCGATAGTCCCGAGGTGATTAGTTACCTTTATCATACAAACACTCCTTTATACATTGATTTATAACCTATACTATTATAACACAACACGCCCCTCTTTGCAAGCGATTTTTGAAATTTGTACAGCTGTATAAAAACCTTACAGCTGTACACTTTCATAGGCAAGAGGTTAGCGCCGGGTTTTATTATTGTGCATACTGCATTGACAAAGGTCAAAAGTTTTTACACAATTTCTATTGCAAATTGTATAGCTTTATGATATAATATTACTATATTTATGTATTTTGGGGGAATATACCAATGTTTGAAAAATACTATAAGCCCTCCGATAGATTTTCGGTCGTTGGGCTTATACTAATGATAGTCTGCACCACCATTGCGGGCATGGCTATCTCCTTTGTTTATCTGCTGGTCAACAGCGTATGCCCGGTAGTTTATCTGTGCATACTCATGGCGCTGTTCTACGGCGCTGCAATGGGCGGTGTGGCTTACTTCTTTATAAAGAAATTTAAGCTTAGAAGCCCCAAGATGGTAATAGTTTCGCTTTGCATAGCGCTGCTCTTTACCACCTACTTCAAGTGGGCGCTCTATGACCACAATGACAGAGATGACCAGTCAGGCTACATAAGCAAAGACCTGACCGAGTCTATCGACGAGGCAAACGACCAGCTGAAATCCTACGGCATTGACATTGACCTTGATGACCCTATAACCAAGGTGCTCGATGACTTTGTGGGGGCGTTCTCCCAGGCTATGGGCGGTGACGTTGGCACAAGCGTGAGCGTATCGGCTACCCTGCAGAGCAAGGAGACGGTACAGGGGCTCCAGGAGGTCTACAGGCAGTATTCAAAGCTGCCCGGCTCTGATTATGTTAAATACTTAGGCAGCTCAGAGGGCGGCAGCTCGGCGCTTGACAGCTCGCTGCTCGGCGGCAACTCAGGGGTCGGCAGCATGGCATCATCGTTCATAGGCGGCGATGAGGGCAGGCAAGCATATGCAAAGAATTACCTCGAGCGCTACCCCGATGCTTCACTGTGGGAGGTTCTCGGAATGGCTGCACTTGTGGGCACTGACGAGGACGATATAGAAAAGACCATAGACAAGCTCGATGAGCTGAATATAAAGGATTTCATTCTTGATTACCGTGCTGAGGAGATATTTGACTACATGGGCTATAAAGCCCCGATGAAGACCTTAAAGCTAATGATGCGCCCCGGCACTCTATGGAGCGATATCAGGCAGATCAACTCCGAGGGGCGCTGGTCATACAGCTCGAGCCACTCATACTCATCAGATTCCGACAAAGAGCCTGTTCACGGCTTTATACTGTGGATAGTCTGGATAGGCGAGCTTATCGTTATAAACCTGCCCGCATTCCTGATAGCGATACCCATGTGCCAGAGACCGTTCATCGAATCTGACAACGACTGGGCGATCAAGCACCCGACGCAGTTCAAGTTCGGCGCTGTCAATGCTCAGGCGCTCAAATCCTCTATGGAACAGAACCCCATGTCGCTGTTTAACAACCAGGCGCTTATCACAGCGGGCGGCAGGAACAATTACTTTACCGTAACGCTGTTCCATTCACGCTCGTTCATGGAGAATTACGTGCTGGTCGACAACACCACCTACGATGCAAGAAGAAAGACCTACAACCACAAAAACTTTATCAACTACATGATAGTTGACACCACGTTCGTAGGCACGCTGTTCAATATATTCGGGCTCAACCCGCCCGTAGGCTGTCACCCCGACCCGATGTACACCCCCGGCGGCTATTCTTCAGGCTATGTTCCCCAGGGCTCATCGGTCAGCGAGGCAAACAAGGCAGCCGAGGCAGCAGGCGGGCTGCAGTATCAGCGACCTGCACCGCAGGGTATGCCTCAGGGTATGCCGCAGGGAATGCCCATGCAGCAGCCCTATGCACAAGCACTGAACCCCTTTGCACCGCCCCCGCAGCAGAACAACGCTGCACCCCAGGCGGCACCCGCACAGGGCGGCTCGCTGTTAAACGGCAGCTTACTTGGCGGCAGCCTTATGAACGGCGGCGCACAGCCCCAGCAGCCCGCACAGCCTGCACCGAACGTTATACCGCAGCCTGCGCAGAACATTGATGCAGACTCGATATTCGGCGAGCAGCCGATAATACAGAAGCCCAAGGAAGACGCACAGGGCGGTCAGGGCGGCATGAGCCTGCTCGGCGGTCACAAAGACGAGCCGAAGCCCCTTATCCCCGATGCATCCGGAACAAGCGGCTTCATGGACGGGCTTGACACAAGCCACTTAGACCTTGACCATTTTGATTTTAAATAAGCAATAAAACGATCCGGAGAAGCTGTTAGCGGCTTCTCCGGATATTTTTTGTGGAGCAATGCACAATGGCATCAACGCAGCTGATACCTTCCGTATCGGACTTGTGCCAAAGCGAAACCGCAAGCGCTTCCCAAACAGCCCGTATGGGCATCTGCGGCGCAGCCTCTCCTCAATTGTGCATTGTGCATTGAAAAATCCCATTTTACATTAACTATAAAGAAAGACCGACACAGCGCATCGCTGCATCGGTCATTGTTTTATTACCTGTTTTTAGAGCTTATAGAAGCCGTCCTTATACGCCCAGCCTACTGTGCCGTTATAGTCCATATAAAGCCAGCCGTTCTCCTCTTTCTGCACCTCAACGACAGCGCCCTGGGGGATAACCAGAAGGTTCTCACTGTCTGACGAAGGCTGCGGGTGGAGGTAGTATGCGGTCGCACACTTATACTGTGTCGTGCCTGTGAGCTTAGTTGTGGTCTGCCCGTCATCGTCCTTGGCATTGGGGGAAGCGGTGCGCTTTTTCTTGCCCGTGTCGTCCTCCTCCTCGGGCGGGGTAGTCTCCTTGCCCTCATAGACGGTGGGCTGAGTAGAGGTAACTACGCCCGTGGGTATATCCTCCTTATACTCGTTGCCCTGAAGCACGAACATTCTGCGTGCTGTGAACATAAGCACGATGACAACCACCATAAAGGTTATCATAACAGCGATGACGCCCTTCACAGTAGTGGCAAAGTCCTTATCATCGTCTTCCTCATCATAATCGTCCTCATACTGAACACGCACAGGCTTCGGCGAAGGCTTTCTGCCGGACGAGCTGTGCTTCTTTTTCTGAGCCATTTATATATCATTCCCTTTCCGAAATACTTACATAATAACATATAATAATTATACTAAATAATTATCGTTTTGTCAATGAATTTTCGGTTACAGAAAAAAATAATAACACCCGCTTTGCTTCTCCTATAAGCAAAAAACAGGCTGCACATCACTGCGCAGCCTGCATTACAGGTTTAAGTATCAAAGATCGATCTTGCCCTCTACCTTGTCGTTTACAACATAGTAAGCAGCATTGTCCTCAGGCTTGATGTAGATCTTAACGCTCTTTACAGCGCCCTTGTTGTTAGCCTTGAAGTCAGCCTTTGCAGCCTCTAATACGTCAAGAGCAGCAACTTCCTTGTCACCGAACTGTACGTATACAGCCTGCTTGTTCTCAGCAGCCTTCTTAGCAGCAGCCTTAGCCTTTGTAGCTGTGTCCTTAGCCTTAGCAGCTGTCTTCTTAGCAGCTGTCTTTGTTTCCTTAACAGCCTTCTCTACCTTCTCAGCAGCAGCAGCCTTTACCTCTGCAGCAGCCTCTGTAACCTTCTTATCAGCCATTGTGATTATCTCCTTTACAAATAATTACTTCTTATCTACAGCGTCCTTAAGAGCTCTGCCAGCCTTGAAAGCGGGAACCTTCTTAGCAGGGACCTCGATAGGCTGCTTTGTAGCGGGGTTGATGGACTTCTTAGCAGCCCTGTCTCTTACCTCGAATGTACCAAAGCCTACGAGAGAAACCTTGTCACCGTTCTCAAGTGTCTGTGAGATAGCGTCTATAACTGTACCGAGAGCCTTGTTAGCCTCAGTCTTTGTG
>JAFYET010000159.1 GCA_017544125.1 Ruminococcus sp.
CATATGCGTGTTCCTTTCTGTTGGTGGTTGAAAAATGGAAGTTGTGGGGAAAAAATTAAGAAGGTTTTAGGGTCAAGCCCTTTTCCTTAAAAAGGGCTTGCGAGGTCTGGTATCAAATGAGATATCTCATTTGATACCGGGCAGCGCCCTTGTAGGGTTTGGGGCGAAGCCCCAACGCCGTAGGCGCTTAGGCGGCGAACGCAGCGAGGCGATATCCTGCGAAGCAGGCAGAGGGGTGTGCCGCCTTTCGTACATAGTATTCGTCCCGACAACTCCCTATATGTTTTTGCTTGAAACTCATTCTACCACAAATCAAAAACCCTGTCAATAACTGTAATCGTTTGTAAATTATTAACTTTTTGCAATATTGTAAAAACAAAAACCCGCCGCACAAAAAGTGCAGCGGGAAACGCTATCTTCTTAGGAATTTCTTGTAAAGAAAATCAGTGAACCTCGTGGGCAGAATAAACATCATCAGCTGCGCCGTTACGGGTATAAGAAAATCCGAAAGCGACGAGAAGCCCGATTTGTATATCCTGTGCCTTACCGTGATGAACGACTTGGTGTTTGACCAGTGTTTTTTGCGCCGGTAGCTCTTTGATACACGGTAGCGCACCAGCATCTTCGGCAGGTTCTGCGCCTTGGCACCGCTTTGCAGCATTCTTACCGCAAACTCGTAGTCAGAGCACTGCGCCAAGTCAGAATACCCACCCGCAGCAAATGCCACCGACTTCTTGAAAGCTACCGTCTGCCTGTTGAACGGGTTTCGGCGCTTGGCGTACTGCATTATCTCACGGTGGTGCAGGGGGCATTTTTTCAGCGACATGGCTTTGCCCGTCTCGCTGTCAAACTCCTCCACCCAGCCGCCTAATATATCCAGCTCCGGGTCAAGGGCAAATACACGCATTTGCGTTTCGCACCTGTCAGGCTCGGATATGTCGTCCGAATCCATCTTGACTATATATTCCTGCCTGCACGCAGCTATGCCTATGTTGAGCGCTGCGCCCTGGGTCATGTTCTCTTCTGTTCTTATTATCCTGAAAATGCTCTTGTATTCGCTTTCAAATGACTTTGCTATTATATTCAGCTCATTTGTCAGCTTGCCGTCACATACCAGCACGAAATCATCGGGCGGGTAGGTCTGCATGAGCATACTTTCTAAGCTGTCGTTGAAATTTACAGGTATCTCCTTATCATATACGCACATAAGCACCGAATATGATGGGAGCCTTTCAAAGGCGCTTGTCATATCTTCATACCGCACCCCCTTTTAGAGGTAAGATGTGTGAGGTAAGAGGTAATATGTCTCCCGCCCCGCACTGTTCATCATTATTCTTTATTATACCATATATTATAGCTTTTTGTCAATAGTTTTTATAGCATTTTGCACAAATACAGCTTGACAATTTGTGGGTAAACTGGTATAATTAAAATGGTTCGTTATATAATAACGGTCATCCCAATTGATACACGGTTGTATGAAGCTGATACAGATCGGGCTTTTGGGTAAAACGATAAACATTACTTAAAATAAATCATAACGGAGGAACAAAATGGAAGAGAAGCAGGTTTCAAAACAGGAAGAACAGGAAAAGATAGTAAGCAATCAGCTGGGCTTTGTGCTGCTCGAGGACGCAAACCTTGACTGGCCGAGGTTCCGCAAGGCATTACAGGACGAGTGGCACCTTGATGTGTCTGATGACGAGGTAAAGGAAGGCTCGGTAGTGTACAGGATAAACGATATGCTCGTTGCCTGCTCGCTGCTGCCCGCACCCGTGCCTGATGACGAAGCGGTCAACAACGCCCGCAACAGCGTGATGTGGAAAAACGCCCCTGAAGAGGTCGCAAAGCACAAGGCGCACTGCATGATAGCCATAGTTTCAAAAAACGGCACGCCCATAGAGCAGGCAGAGCTGTTTGCCAAGGTGGCAGCGTCGATGCTCAGCCTTAAGAACACCATCGGCATATACAAGTACCCGACGGTATATAAGAGCGATTTCTACCGCAACATCGCCGAGGCGATGAAGCACGGCGAGTTCCCCACACCCATTGCAATTCACGTTGGTATGTACCTCTCCGAGGGCAAGATGAACGCCTACACCACAGGTATGCAGTTCTTCGGCAAGGACGAGTTTGAGGTGGTAGGCTCACTTGCGCAGCCCGGTGAGCTTTACAGCTTTATGCTCTCGATAGCCGAGTATGTTATCCTTGAAGATGCGACCCTCAACCCCGGCGAGACAATAGGCTTCACCGAGGAGCAGAAGCTCCCCATCTCAAAGAGCGCAGGCGTTGCTATGCCTGTTGAGACTATCAAGATAGGGTTTATGCAGGGGTAAAGATAAGATGTAAGAGGTAAGAGGTGATACTCTTGCCTCTTTTTATACCCGGGGGAGGGGTTACTGCCTCTATTTAAGGAAAATTAACAAACACTTCTTATTAGTCGTATTGACAATTCACACAAAAAAGTGTATATTATTTATTTATAAAGACGAAAAAATGAGATGAAGTAATGACGAAACGGAGGTAATCTTATGCTAAACACAAATGCCGGAGAAAAGTTTATCAAGGAAGCGCTGACCTTTGACGATGTGCTGCTCGTGCCCAGAGAGAGCGACTGTACACCCGATATGGTAGACCTTCATACCCACCTTACTGCGGATATCGTGCTCAATACACCTATCCTCACATCAGCTATGGATACGGTAACAGAGTCGAAAATGGCTATCGCAATCGCAAGAGAGGGCGGTATAGGCATAATACATAAGAATATGACTATCGCTCAGCAGGCAGAAGAGGTAGATAAGGTAAAGAGGTCGGAAAACGGCGTTATCGTTAACCCCTTCTCGCTCACAGCAGACAGGACGGTGGCTGAGGCTGATAAGCTCATGGCAAAATATAAGATCTCGGGCGTTCCGATAGTTGATGAGAACGGCAGGCTCGAGGGCATACTCACAAACAGAGACCTTCGCTTCATAACAGATTTCAGCATAAAGATAGGCTCGGTAATGACTAAGGATAACCTCGTTACCGCACCGGTGGATACAGACCTTGCAGGCGCTAAGAAGATACTTATGCAGCATAAGATCGAAAAGCTGCCCCTCGTTGATAAAAACGGCATCTTAAAGGGTCTTATCACAATAAAGGATATCGAAAAGAGCGTGCAGTACCCCAACTCTGCAAGAGATAAAAAGGGCAGGCTGCTGTGCGGTGCTACTATCGGCATGACTAAGGACGTGCTCGACCGTGCAGGCGCTCTTATCGAGGCTCAGGTAGATATTCTCGCACTCGACTCGGCACACGGTCACTCAAAGAACGTTGTCGATTGCTTAAAGAAAGTAAAGGACGCATACCCCCATATCCCGATAATCGCAGGCAACGTTGCAACTGCTGAGGGCGCTATCGCTCTTTGCGAGGCAGGTGCTGATGCTATCAAGGTGGGCATAGGCCCCGGCTCTATCTGCACTACGAGAGTCGTTGCAGGTATAGGCGTTCCGCAGATAACTGCTGTATATGACGCTGCGTGCGCAGCTGCCAAGTACGGCGTGCCGGTCATCGCTGACGGCGGTATCAAGTATTCGGGCGATATTGTAAAGGCTCTTGCAGCAGGTGCAAGCTGTGTAATGCTCGGCTCGCTGCTCGCAGGCTGCGAGGAAGCCCCCGGCGAGACAGAGATCTATCAGGGCAGACAGTTCAAGGTATACAGAGGCATGGGCTCTCTCGCTGCTATGAACAAGGGCTCTAAGGACAGATACTTCCAGACAAACACCAAGAAGCTCGTTCCCGAGGGCGTTGAGGGAAGAGTTGCATATAAGGGTCCCGTTTCCGACACTGTATATCAGCTCGTAGGCGGTATACGTGCAGGTCTCGGCTACTGCGGCTGCCGCACTATCGAGGAGCTTGCAGAGAAGGCACAGTTTGTTAAGATAACAGGTGCAGGCCTTAAGGAATCCCACCCCCACGACATCTACATCACTAAAGAAGCACCCAACTATTCGGCACAGATTTGATTTTAGAGGTAAGATATTAGATATAAGAGGTAAGAGTTTTCTTACCTCTTATTTTTGTTGACAGAAAAGCGGCGGCGTGATATAATAAGGTAAATTGGGATTTATCAATGCATAATGCATAATTCATAATGCATAATTAAGGTGTCGCCCGTTCGGGCGACGGATTTGAATGTTGGAAACGCATTACCGAAGGGGCGTGGGTGGCGCTGGTATCAGCAGAGCTGATACCGAAAGCCCCACACTGCACGTTTGGTGAACGAGAGATTATGCCATAGCTAACATCACTCGGGCGGCAGTTCCCCCACCGCCTGCTTCGCAGGCAC
>JAFYET010000160.1 GCA_017544125.1 Ruminococcus sp.
CATCTCCTTTCAAAAGCGCCGAGAGCCGCTTTCTGCCCCGGCTGAGGGTGGAATATACCGTTCCCTCTTTTACACCCAGCATTGCTGCTATCTCTGCTGCCTGATACCCGAAATAGTAGTAAAGTATTAGCACGCTGCGGTCATTCTCGTGCATCTGCGAGAGCGCGTCTGCAAGCTCGTTTGAGGGAGTTGGTGCCTGCGGCTCGCCCGCCTCGGCTATGTGGGCTTCTAAGCTGATGACCCGCCTGTATGCAAGCCGCAGCTGTGAGCGGCAGGTGTTCTGCGCCGTGACTATCAGCCAGGCCTTGATGTGTTCTCTGTCATCGGGGCTTACCGAGCAGCTTTTGTAGAGCTTTAAGAACGTGTCAGACACAGCGTCCTCCACATCATGCCTCTTGCCCGACAGCTCCACAAAGCATATGCGCCATACCATATCGAAATATTCATTGTAGCAGGATATAAATTCTTTCTCCGTCATATCCATATCCCTTTCTTAAGGCAACACCGCACAACCACCGGCTTACGCCTTTGTGTGCCATCTACTTGCCAGGTTTCCGTCATATCACCCAAATCCACCTTGTCTTACGCCAGTAAAACTGCGGCGGATATGGGCAATCTGACGAAAATCTGGACTGCGTATCTGACACACAATGGTTGTGCGGTGTTGCCTTAGTCCTTTCACTTATAATACGCTTCAACAGCCCTAATCCTTGCAGGAAACTTAAAAAAATTTTTTTCAAATAAATATTAGCTGCGGGTGGCGGATTGCCGAAGGGGCGTGGGTTGGGTCAAAAGCCCCCGAATGAAGCGTCGGGATAAGCAAATCCCTGCCTTTAGCTTGAACCGCCCGATAACACGCCCGAATGGGCATATCATCGCCCGTAAGGGCGATACCATACCTGTTACCTGTTACCTGTTACCTGTTACCTGTTACCTGACATAAGCCTGTTACCTGTATTATACCACACTTTACCGCAAAAGAAAAGACGGCATTGCTGCCGCCTTTTTTATGCTATCTTTTATTCTGCACGGGTGTATGTGTATTTGCCGTCGCCTATGATTATCTTTTCGACCTTTTCGGAGTCGATAGTTGTGCCTTTGAATATCACCCCTCTTGCCATGCTTTTTTCTGTTTGTGAAAGGTCAAGGGTCTTGCGGGTCTTGTCTTTATATATAAAGGTCAGCACGCTCTTCTCGCCGCAGCCGTCAAGCAGCCTGAAATCATACGGCGCAAGGCGGCTTGTAAATATCTCATAGTCGCATAGCGAAATATCAGGGAGATCTTTGCATATGAATCTTATCGGTTCGGTGTTTTGCCTTATCGTAAAATCAATAGCCGCCAACCGCTTTATTGACGATAGATATTCCTTTATTATAGGTATGCCAATGTTGTCGCCCTCACGAGTAAGAATGAATTTGTAAGAGCTGCCCTCCAAAGGCTTTGCTGCTATCTGCATATCTATCATCAGGCAACCCGTTTGCTCGTCATAGTTCATTCTCTCGCTGTGCCCGAATTCTGAAATGCTGTATTCATCAAGGGCGATCATCTCGGCACAGATGTCCCCATTACTGTGTTCCTTGATAAAATCACGCCCTGTGTTGTCTGTTCCCTCAAGGGTCATTATTATCCTTGCATAGCGGTCTGTGGCGTATGCCGCAATTACTGTGAATGTAAAATGCTCTGTCACTGTAGCTTTGTTTACTATAATGCCTTTTTCTGTCAGCTCGTTGACAGCGTTTTCGCCAAATATATTTTCTATCACTCTTTCTCGTGGCAGTACAGCAGCCGCCGCTGCCGTGCAGGTAAGCACTGCCGCTGCCGCTATTGCTATAAATGTAGTGCGCTTTATGCGTCTGCGCTTTTTATGTGTGTTTGTTGTCTCTGTCATAGTTATCCCTGCCTTTCTCTTTGTCAGAGAAAGTATGCGTGCGCTTATGTCCTTATTCCCCTGCTCTATGCGGCATTCATCGCCTGCAAGGGCAGCCTCTTCGGGGGTCAGGTCATCAAAAAGCTCTGTTATCTTCTTTTCCATTACATATCCTCCTCCAACTGCTGTCTGAGTTTTGATAAGGCACGCTGTATGCGCTTGTCAACCGTGTTCGGGCGCAGACCTGTCTGCTTTCCTATTTCCTTTGAGCTTAGCCCGTAGAAGTAGCGCAGCCATATAAGCCGTGAATCAGGCTCGCCCAGGGCTTTTATAAGCTCTATCAGCTCGGCACGCTCGGTGTCCTTGCTGCCGTCTGTAAGGTATGTCAGGTCGTCTATGTCGATAGCCTCAGCTTCTCCGCTTTTTGTGCGGAAGATATCCGTGCAGCGCCGCCTTGCGATGACCAGTATCACAGGGCGCACGGCTGTGAGAGTGTCAAAGCCGTGCTTTAGCCCGAAGCGGTAAAAGTCTGCGAAGATATCACTCGCAGCCTCCTCCATATCACGCTCATCGCACACCGCAGACAGCCTGCCCTTGCAGACCGCATACACATATGCGCTATAGCTTTCCACTACCTGTTCAAGCCCCCTCTCCGGGTCGCTTTGCAGCAGCGAAAGCAGCTCCTTATCGTTCATGCTTTGTTCCTCACCTTGCAAGATGTCTGAGATTTTCCCTCTCACTTATACTAATCGGTCATTGCAGCCGAAATATGACAGAAGAAATGAAAAAAGAATAATGAATAATGAAAAATGAATAATGCCGCATCTGTCACAGCTTCACCTTGTCAAAATCAATGCTCCTCGCAAACTCGTCATATGCCCTTGCGAACTCCTTGGCTTCAAGCTCTTTCTCTCCGAGATAGTCGTACTTGTAATCATACCGCCTGTCTTTGGGGTGGTAGTTCTGCTTGACCCCGTCCTCATCAAGCCACTTTCTGATAGATGCGTAGGGCTGTGTGTTGAGCTTTTTGTTCCTGACCTGCCATTCTCTTATCTTTGAGATATAATTCTCTATTATAAGCCCGTCCGCCAGCCCGACAAGAATGTCCATTTCGTTCTGAGAGAGGGAGACGGTGGTGTAGTCGGTCGTGTCATTCTCATGCTCATTGTCAGTTACATTGACATTCTCATTGACAGACTCATTGACATTAGCATTGGCATTTTCATTATCATTTACATTAACAGGTTGTTTTGGTTGTTTATTCAACCTTTTGGTTGTTTTGGTTGTTTTTGATGCGTTCTTATTACCTTTGGGAGCACCGCCCTTAGAACCGTTCTCTTTTCTTATCTGCCTTATCTCCTCCCACTTTTCGCCGTCACGGATAAAGCATTCTTTCATCATA
>JAFYET010000161.1 GCA_017544125.1 Ruminococcus sp.
CGGAACATATTATTACTTGGTATATACAAACAATTCAAAAGAAACTGTATCAATTTCCGCAAATGCAACTGCTGAGGACAAGCAGGGCAATGTATTGGGCTGTGCTGAAATGAATATATCTGTTCTTGCCCCCGGTGAAACATCTATAGGCTGTCTTTCGTTCTATGATGTTAAGGGCGTGGATAAGATCGAGTATCAGACATCATATAAAAAACAAACAGCAATATATCCTGTTATCAAGGATCTGTCTGTAGAGTATACGAAGAATAAAGACAATATCGCTGTAACAGTAGAAAATAAGGGCAATAACCCTGCTGAAATGGTACAGGCTTATGCTGTTCTGTTTGATAAGAACAATAACGTTTTAGCTGTTGAATCAAAGTTCGTTACAGATAGTGACTTTGAGATAAAGCCCGGTAAAAAGGAATCGAATAAGATCAAAACATATAAAGAATATGATCATGTCGAAATATATCTGACCGGTAAATTCTTAAATATTAGCTACTGATCGGTCATGTATTTGACAAACCTGCCCAAATCTGCTATAATATAAAAAACAACACCCCGTCTTAGTGATAAGGCGGGGCTATTGTGCGTTATCAAAAAGGAGACAGAACATGAGTATTTGGGATGCATTTGAAAGAATATCCAAAAAAACGGACAGTATGAGTAAGATAGAGTATATAATAGTCGGGCTCGGCAATCCCGGCGTTTCGTATGAGAACACCCGCCATAATGCAGGCTTTATCGCTGAGGGCAGATTAGAGGAGAAACTGGGCTTTAAGGCTGACAGGCATAAGTTCAAGGCTCTTGTCGGCGAGGTCACTATTGCAGAAAAGCGCTGCCTTGTGATGAAGCCCGAGACTTTTATGAACCTGAGCGGCGAGGCTGTCTCGGCGGCGGCTGATTTCTATAAGATAGCCCCCGAGAATATAATAGTAATGTTTGATGATATTTCTTTGGAGCCCGGGAAGCTGCGTATAAGGCGTAAAGGCTCGGCAGGCGGTCATAACGGTATCAAGAGCATCATCGAGTGCCTTGACAGCGACGAGTTCCCCCGTATAAAGCTGGGTGTCGGCGCAAAGCCGCATAAGGACTATAACCTTGCCGACTGGGTGCTCTCACGCTTTTCTGATGATGAGATGAAGCTGATGCTTTCAGCTGCCGATAATGCCTGCAAGGCGCTCGAGTATATCGTCTCGGGTCAGACAGATAAGGCAATGAACGAATTTAACTAAGGTGACATGATGAATATATTTGATAAGATATTTAAAGCGCTGCCTTTCAGCACCGACCTTGACAGGGTGATAGAGGGCGGCTATACACCTGCCTGTATGACGGGGCTTTCGTCTATTCATAAGGCGCAGGCGGCTATGTATCTGAGCAGTAAGGCAAAATGCCTTGTTATCTGCGACGATGAATCTACCGCCACCCGTATGGCTAATGATATAAACGAGCTCTCTCAGCAGGAAATAGCGATGGTCTTCCCTGCAAAGGATCTCAACTTCACATACCTCGAGGGCGCATCAAGAGAGTATGAGCACCGCCGTATCGGCGCACTGTCCGCCCTTGTCAGCGGCAGGGCAAGGGTCATCGTATGTTCTGTCGAGGCTGCAATGCAGCTGACAATCCCTGCTTCCAAGCTCTCTGAGTATACATTCTCACTTTCACAGGGCGATGAAATATCCATTGAGCAGCTTTCACAGCGGCTGCTCGATTGCGGCTATTCACGCTGTGACCAGGTCGAGGGTGCTGCGCAGTTTTCTGTCAGAGGCTCAATTGTTGATATCTTCTCGGTATCTGAAAAGCAGCCCTACCGCCTTGAGCTTTGGGGCGATGAGATAGACTCGCTCTGCTATTTTGATACCCTTACCCAGCGCCGCACGCTTCCGCTTGATAAGATAACGATAGCCCCCGCTGCGGAGATAATCTGCGCTAAAGATGAAATGATATCTCATATAGAGCAGCTTCATTCAAGAGTCAGGGGCAGGCTCACAGATAAGATAAGGGCACTTCTTGAACGTGATATAGATGCGCTTAACAGCGGTCTTACCCTTAATAATATGGATAAGTATTATAACTGCGTATACAGTGAGCGCACAGGCGTGCTTGATTATTTTAATGATGATGATATCTGTATTCTCTGTGAGTATGCAAACTGTATTGATAAGTCAAAGGCACTTACCACCCAGCTTCGTGAAGATACAAAGATACTTCTTGAAGAGGGTGTGCTTTTTAATCAGACGGCTGATTTCTTCTCGGGCTTTGAGCTTGTCATGAAGAAAGCTCTCGATAAAAAGTCCGTATTTATGGACACATTTATGAGAAGCCACAATGATATGAAGTTCAGGCGCCTTATCAATACCGATTGTCGTCAGACCTCGGGGTGGGGCGGTGATATGAAGCTGCTGCTCGAAGACCTGACCGCTTTCTGTGAAGCTGATTATACTACAATACTTCTTGCAGGCAGTGAGAAAACACTCCCCATACTTGTGCGTGACCTTAATGACAGCGGAATAAATGCCGAGATACTTTCTGATAAAAGCGAACTGCTCCCCTCAAAGGTATATGTAAGAACAGGCAGCGTTTCTGGCGGCTTTGAGTACCCGGATATAAAGTGCGCAATGCTCACTCAGATGAAGGCGCTCGATTCAAAGAAAAAGAAAGCCCCCAAGCGCCCCGAGAACAGCAAGCGCATAAACAGCATTGCCGATATATCGGCAGGTGATTTAGTTGTTCACTCGATGTACGGTATAGGGCGCTTTGCAGGTATAAGAAACCTCGAGACAAACGGCATCAAAAAGGACTATATCACCATAAAATACGCAGGCACCGATGTTTTGTATGTGCCTGTAACACAGCTTGACCTGGTGTCAAAATACATTGCCCCCGGTGATGAGGAGAGAGTGAAGCTCAACAAGCTCAACTCTATGGAATGGAGCAAGACCAAATCCCGTGTGCGCAAGGCTGTTAAGGATATGGCA
>JAFYET010000162.1 GCA_017544125.1 Ruminococcus sp.
ATTCTCACTTTTATCATAATCCATGCACTCACCAAGCCCTCTTTCGTGGTATTACTATCGGAAGACTAAAACTATGACCAAAAGGAGAGATAATATATGCCGATCACTGCAAGACTATTGTAAAGGATATGTCTGATGCCGGAAAGGAAATGCACAATGATATGAAGATCATTGAAGATGCAAACAAAAACCTTAACAAAAACATTCAGGCAAACAAAAACCTGAATAACAGCCTGTAAGCAAAAAAACGGCACTGTCCAAATTTCAGGACAGTGCCGCTTTGCATATGTATTATTCAGATCCGCTGCTGTCGCCCGTGCTGTTGTCGCCTTTAGGCGAAGCCCAGTCGTGGGTCAGACCTTTTATCAGCTTTTCCTTGTCCTTGCCGGTGACTTCCTTGCCGTCAAGGGTGCATTCGTCGAATTTAAAGCTCATTGACTTTATGTTGTAGCCGTCAAAGTTTGATTTGAGCTTCAGCTCTGTTTCCTTGCCCTTATAATCCTCGGGGGCGAGGTCGTTGAAGGTGCCTTTGAGTATAACGCACTTTTTGCCGCCGAACTCGCTGTAGCTCCAATCAGGCTCGTCAATGAATATCTTCACCCTGTCATCGAGCATATAGTTTTCGTCAACCTTTTCTACCTTCTCAACAACACTCAGCTCGCTTAAGTACCGTGACCTTGCAATTTCTATGAATGACTGGGTGTTGGTCCTCATTGACTGGGTAAAGCCGTTTGTGAATAATGCTATCGCCGCTGTTATGCAAAGGGCGATGAACCTGCCCATGCCCTTGCCGAGCCCCTGACAGCGCATGAAAAGATAAACTATCGGTGCAAGCACCGCAACGGTAGTGGCGCTGCTTTGCAATATGTTCTTTTCAATTGCACGCTTTGCATCTCTGTATGCCGCCACACGCAGGAATATCATCACAAGCCCCCATAAGAGTATGCCAAGGGGCAGGCTGGCTGCAAAGTTTTCCAAAAACAGCCCGAAAAGCGGCAGGAATATCATGTAGTTTATGGGCGCATCGGGTATTATAGGCAGGTTTCTCACTGCAAAGCCGCCGCCGCTGCCGTAGCCCGTGTTTCTGTTGTAATAGCCGCTCTGTGCATAGGGGTTGTATGCCCCCGGGTTTGGCGTGAACCCTCTTTGCGGCTGCCCGCCCTGATAATAGCCCCCCTGCGGCTGCCCGCCGGGGTTATAGCCGCCCTGCGGCTGGCTGCCCGGGTAGAAACCGCCCTGCTGCCCCCTGCCCGGGTAATAGCCGCCCTGCTGCGAGCCGGGATAGTAGCCGCCCCGGTCATTCCACTGACCGCCGCTGCCGTAGGGCTGATTGTACCCCTGCCCGGGAGTGCCGAGATAGCCGTTATCCTGCGGCTGCCCCCACTGCCCGCCCGAGGGGTTGAAATTGTTATCCATAAAGCAAAACTTCCTTTTGTAATCATCTGCTGTATATATTATACCAAAAAAATTTAACAATAGCAATAGGGGAGAGGAAAGTTTTTTCAGAGGAAAAAATGAACAGTGAATAATTGCGGTGCGCCTGCGGCGGTATCGAAATTGTGCTGATAAAAAACCTTGTGCCTATTTACAATATTATGAATATATGCTATAATTATAAAAATATCCCGACCAACATCTGTTATATAAAGGTATTTGCATATGAAAACACAAAACAAGCTCTCAGCTGTGAGAGCACCAATATGCCTGCTTATAAGCCTGCTTATGGCGGCATTGTGCATCGGCGGCATCCCGGCACAGGCGCAGGCGGGTGAAGAGCGTGAGACTTTAGAGGATATCTACAACGGTCACTCGGAGCTTGACCCGTTTACCGACCCTGAAAAATTCGCCGAGAAATTCGGTCTTAACAAAGAGGGCGACCTTGACCCCAAGGAGCTTGACTATTTCTACTATTACAGGCAGTTCTATGTGACACTGACCGAGGCTAACGTCTATGATGTCACCGAGATAGTCGATGTATACTTCGCAAACCCTCAGAGCGGCATTACACGCACCCTGCCACGGTATGACCCCGTTGCTGATATAAATAATGTCAAGACCTTCGGCTACCCGAAGTATTCGGGCATCTATTCCGATGAGCCCTATAAAGTCACCGAGAGCGGGGAAGACCTGAGCATCTTCATAGGCGGGAGTGACCTGCGGTATAAGGGGTTCAAGCAGTTCCGCCTGCACTATACCCTTGACTTAGGCCCCGATTCGGTGAGCGGGCGTGACGAGGCGCTTATCTACCTTATCACCCCCTCGGCTGACAGACCGACGCTTCGCACCGTCTTTGAAATAAAAATGCCCAAGGCGTTTGACGAGAGCGGTGTTAACGTTGTCTGCTCAGATAAATCATACGAGGGCATTGTCACATACTCAGTCGATGAGAACACCATCAAAGGCGAGACTAATTACCACACCAACAGCGGCAGAGCGCTGGTCGTGCGCATAACCCTGCCCGAGGGCTATTTCTCAGATGCAAAGTACCGCTTCGATACGCCGACGTTGATATGCCTTGCAGCGGGGGCGCTTATGACTGTATGCTGTGTGATAATATACCTGCTTTCACGCTCACGCAGCAAGCCCTCTGACGTTATAGCCAGCCAGCCGCCTAATGAGCTCAACCCCGTCGAGGCTGCCTACCTTAAATTCGGCAGGCTTGATGATAAAAAGATACCCCTGCTGCTGCCGTACCTTGCATCAAGGGGCTGCTTTAAGGTGATGGAGCTTTCAAAGGGCAACACGGGCAAGCTCGACCGCAGCAGCTGCAGCTTTTCCTTTGAAAAAAGCGATGAGCTGCCGGGTATGCACACCGATGAGCGTATGTTCATTGACGGAATGTTTGCTCATAGGCGAAAAGATGACAGCGGCAGGATAACCGTCTCTGACGGCGAGCTGCGGGGCGGCTTCTATACTACCCTGCGGCGTATAGGCGGGCATTATGAAAATGACAAGACCTCGGTCTGCGCCCACTTCTTCCCGTTTATGGGCAGGCATATGCGGCTTGTTTACAGGGCGGTGCTCTGCCTGCTCGCATCAGTTGGCATTGCACTTCCCATAAGCTATTCAGGCACGGGCAGCAGCGAGAAGCTCGGCATTACCGCTTTTTGCTTTACAGCGGCGCTTATAGCAGGCGTTTTGTTTGTTATGGGCTTATTCAAAAAGCCGATAAAGGCTGCCATATCTGCGGCTGCCATAGGTGCGGCGGTGTATTTTATGCCCGTCAGCGAATATGTTTATTACCCGAGGCATATAGCAGCCTTTGGGGTGCTTTGTCTGGCACTGATACTTAATTTCTTCTCGGGTGATATAAAGACCGTGCGCACACGCTACGGCAAAAAGCTCTATGACAGGCTCGTGGGGTTTGAGCGGTTCATGCAGGCGTGCGATACGGGCGGGCTTAAAGCTCTGTGCGAGCAAAACGGCGACAGCCTTTATAATATGCTGCCCTATGCGAAGGCGCTCGATGTTCCGCTGCCACGCCCGAAGGCGCTGGAGAAGGAATATCTTTGCAACCCGCCCTCATGGTATATCAGGCAGAACGACACGGGCGGCTTTACCTATTATAATATGACCTATTTCTATGATACGGTGAGGGAAGACCTGACCTATGTACCCAGCGGCGCTGCATCATTTGATATATCACTGGTGCCGCCCGAGATACTGGGCGGGCTCAAAAAGCCCTGACCCTCCGCTGTATAAGGAGTGAACTTTTTTGGACAGATTTGAAAGCATAATAGAATCCCTCGGCAGCTTTTTGGGGGCGTTTATGGGTCTGCTGATGCTCGGCGGCATTATCGCTGTCATAATCATTATCATAAGAAACTCCAAAAAGCCACGCTATGAGCAGCTGAAGCAGCAGGCTTATCAGCAGCAGGCACAGCAGAATAATAACCCCTACGGGCAGGGTCAGCCTTATCCGCAGCAGGGGCAGCCGTACCCGCAAGGTCAGCCGTATCAGCAGGGACAGCCCTACCCGCAGCAGGGAATGCCTTACCCCCAGGGACAGCCATACCCCCAGGGAATGCCCTACCCGCCGCAGCAGCCGCAGAATAACAACACGGCGATCAAGGCGGTCATCATAGGGCTTGTTCTGTACTTTTTCGTGCTGCCGCTCATCACCGTTATCGTGATAATGGGAATGATATTCGGCATGGCAAGGAGCTGCGACAGAGATCACCAGCAGCTCTACGATGAAGCAATAAGCTCCTCCAAGCTCTCGGTCAAGGCTGATACCCCAAAGACCATAGAGGCGGGCAGCACCACCCTTACCAAGTTCCTTGACAGCAATTACAGCTTTATCGGCTTTGCGGGGGATTATCTTGTTTTGCAGAACGATGCCGCCTCACACACCTCCTACGGCTTCCAGCAGGGGTGCAGGGTGCTTGTTGACAAAGAGGGCGAGCTTGTCACCCCTGATGATGAATACTACTCGACTATCACCCTTACCGATAAGC
>JAFYET010000163.1 GCA_017544125.1 Ruminococcus sp.
GTCCTTCATATCCTCGGGGTAGACGTAAAAAAGCGGCTCGTTTGTGTATTTAACACCGTGAAAATGGGTCGAGCTGCTTGAATTGTCAAGCCGCCTGCCCCCGCCGTTTATGCCTGCATAGTTTAAAAACGATGCGTCCTTTTCAAGCCGTGATGGCGTTGAAAAATCGGGGAATATCATTGCCAGCGCCCCTGTTACCGATACAAACAGCGCTATGCTCATGACATATGCGGTGTTTACGAGCGTGCCCTTGCCGCTGTCGGGGTTTAAGAATATGCGGTTGTGTACGATTATGGCGATAAATAGGGTTATTATCACCGTGACCGTAAGGTCGCTCATCGTATCCTCACGCTTGGCGTAGATAACAAAGGGTATGAAGATTATAAGCAGCGTGCCTAAAGCACGGTACTGTATCTGCGTAAAGTAATAGAGCACCGAGTTTATAAAGAACCCGCCGCCTATACACAGTGCGAAGAAATAAGGTCTTACGAGCTCGGTGCCTAACTTTTCTGTCCCTATGCCGTAAAACCACTGCTGAAAGGTCATGCTCGCCTGCCCTTTATACTCGCCTGTAAAGACGAAGCGCATGGCAAGCGCCACCGTGGTGATGAGCAGCACGGTATACAGTATACCGCCCAGCACCCGCCGCTTATGCAGCCAGTCAAACAGCACAAAGCACGCAAGCGAAAAGCCTGCATAAGCCACCGTCATAGGCAGCTTATGGTCGGGGGCATAGCACTGTATCAGCACCGACCCCACCGCCGCCGACAACATCAGCGGCAGCAGCCACAGGCATATTCTGTTTTTAAAATAAGCTGCCAGTCGGTTCATCGTGTATACTCCTGAAATAAAGTGTGGGGTGCATATGTGGGACCCCTCCGTCACCGCTGCTCGTTGGGCATCGGTGGAGGGGTCAAGCTATAATTTCTTGAACTCCAGCTCATCATCAACGCCCCACATATTGGAAGTCAGGGGGGCGGGGAGGGAGTAGGTGATAAAGCAGACCGCACCCTCGGGAACAAGGGCGGCGGTGTTTAAGAAAAACTCAGGCCGCCGTTCGTCGGTGAACACCGTCGCACCCCTGCCGTCTGAAAAGACCTCGTGGGGTATGCGCTCCTTGCCTGCGGGAACGGCGCACGCCCGTGACATGAGCGTTTGCAGGTGCTGTGGGTCGTCCTGCGGGGTGAGCTTGATGTGAACAGGCTCGCCGCCGTAGAAATACAGCTCGCACTCGTACCCCGAGCGCATCATAGAAAGCGCCACCGCAAAGCAGCTCTGTATTATCCTGTCTCTGGGAATGCAGCCAAAGCTCTGGGGCGAAATGTCAAGCAAAAACACCCTGCTTGATGACACAAGCTGCTCGTCAAGCCTGACAAGGAGCTCGCCCCTCTTAGATGAGAGCTTCCAGTTGACCTTTTTCAGCGGGTCGCCGGGAACGTAGCCACGGTGCTCGTAGCCTGCTGTGCCGTTAAAGGTGTAGGTGGTGGCTGCCGATTCCTTTTCCTCGTCATCGTCGTCTGAGTCGGTGTCAACTGCCGATTTTAACAGCTCCCTGTCGGGAACTATGTCAACAATGTCAGGCAGTATGCCTATCTCGAGCCGCTCTGACGGCAGCGGGAGTTTAAGGCGTATAAAGCCTAAAAAATCGCACAGATACGCTTCGCTCACTTCGATAAAGCCGCCACCGCAGCCTACTGCAACAAGGCTCTTTGAAACGCTCTGCGAGCGCCTGTTGACAAGTGCGAGCCTTATCCTGCGATCCTCGACCGAGAGCGAGAGGTTGTCAGAAGCCGAAACGAGCAGCTCGATGAATGGCGTGGGCAGTGCGGTAGTCTTGCTCACGGTAAGCTCTATCGTCGCCTTGTCGCCCTTGCCGAAGTATGAGAGCTTTGCGCCGTTTAAGGCTATTTTTATTTTGTTTTTTACATAAAGGTCAAGTGCGATGCTGAGTATCGCACCCGCTATCATCACCGTTGCAATAAGCACCCCGCCCCGCCCGTACAGATAATGAGCGAACACGAATGCGAGGACTATGCAGGTGAGGTATTCTATGATGTTTTTCATTGGGTGAACCTCGTGGTTAATGTAAGACCGAAGGGGGTAAAGGGGTGCAGCAATATTAAAATCCGTCGGCGAAGCCGACACCTTAATTATGCATTATGCATTATGCA
>JAFYET010000164.1 GCA_017544125.1 Ruminococcus sp.
CCGAAAGGCAGCTCGCAAGAGGCTTTGCTTTTTCAGAGGATAGCGAATGGCAGACCGAGTTTGAGGAAAGGTTTGAGTATACCGAGACAGACGACCAGCTAAGGTCGATAAACGAGATAAAGCAGGATATGCAGAAGGCTGTTCCTATGGACAGGCTGCTTTGCGGTGATGTGGGCTTCGGTAAGACGGAGGTCGCACTCAGGGCTGCATTCAAGTGTATGCTCGATTCAAAGCAGTGTGCTATACTTGTTCCAACTACAGTGCTTGCATGGCAGCATTACCAGACGGCTGTCAAGCGTTTTGAGCATTTCCCCATAAAGGTCGAGCTGCTATCACGCTTCCGCAAGCCCAAGGAGCAGAAGGATATACTCAAAAAGCTAAAAAGGGGAGAGATAGACCTTATAATAGGCACTCACCGTATAGTTCAGGATGATGTTGAGTTCAAGGACTTAGGTCTTGTGATAATAGATGAAGAGCAGCGTTTCGGCGTTGCCCATAAGGAAAAGTTCAAGGAGAAATATAAGAATATAGACGTTCTCACACTTTCGGCAACGCCTATCCCGAGGACGCTCAATATGGCTCTTTCGGGTATTCGTGATATGTCGGTCATAGAAGAGCCGCCGCAGGACAGGCACCCTGTTCAGACCTATGTGCTCGAGCACAATGACGGCGTTATTGCTCAGGCAATTGCCAAAGAGCTGCGCCGTGGCGGGCAGGTGTATTACCTTTTCAACAGAGTAGAAACTATTGCACATAAAGCTGCTATGCTCTCAAAACTGCTGCCAGAAGCACGTATAGGTATCGCCCACGGTCAGATGAATGAGCGTGAGCTTTCCGAGATATGGCGGCAGCTCATCGAGCATGAGATAGATATTCTTGTTTGTACTACTATTATCGAGACAGGTGTCGATGTTTCAAATGTCAACACCCTTGTAATTGAAAACTCCGACAGAATGGGGCTTTCACAGCTTTATCAGCTAAGGGGCAGGGTAGGGCGCTCGAATAAAAGAGCTTTTGCCTACTTTACATTCACAAGGGGCAAGGTGCTTACAGAGATAGCCGAAAAGCGACTTAATGCTGTAAAGGAGTTTACCCAGTTCGGCTCGGGCTTCCATATCGCAATGCGTGACCTTGAAATAAGAGGTGCAGGCTCAGTTCTCAGCGGTCATCAGCACGGGCATATGGAGGCTGTGGGTTATGATATGTATCTGCGGCTCCTAAGTGAAGCAATGGCTTCTCTTAAAGGCGAGGCTATGCCTCATTCTCCCGAGGATTGTCTTGTTGATATAGCAATTGATGCATATATACCCGAAAAGTATATAGAGAGCCTGCCTCAGAGAATAGATGCATACCGCAAGATAGCCCTCGTTGTCACAGAAGAGGACAGCAGAGATGTCGTTGATGAGCTTATCGACCGTTTCGGCGACCCGCCAAAGGCAGTTATGTGGCTTATAAATGTAGCGCTTATGCGTAATACGGCTGCACGCCTTGGAATTAAAGAGATATCTCAGAAGGGCGACAGTATCTATTTCTATATCGACAGCCCCGAGGTCACGCAGATAACAGCTCTTATGACAAAATACAAGAGCCGTGTCAAATTCAACGATAAGCTGAAACCGTATATTTCGGTGGCTCTTACAAAGCATCAGAAGGCATCAGTCCTTATGAACGAGGTCATAGGCGTTATGAAAAGCAATGTAACCGAGGCTTAAGTGGTAATTTTTCTGTACTTTTATATATAATATGCACTAATATCCACTGTGCATTTGTAACAAATTACACAAATTATGCTTTAAAACATTGTGCAACATTAACTTGTTAAAATTTATTGAAAGGTATAGTAATTTTCGCCCAAATCTGTTATAATATTAGTTGTAAACCGTGTGAACGGCATTGTAATTTACATATTTTTACAATTACCGTTTGCGGATTTCAAAAATTTCTTTTTGGAGGTAGTAAACCAATGGCAAAGAAGTATTGTTACCTTTTCTCTGAAGGCAATGCCAACATGAGAGAGCTTCTCGGCGGTAAGGGTGCAAACCTGGCTGAGATGACAAACATCGGCCTCCCTGTTCCTCAGGGCTTCACCATCACAACAGAGGCTTGTACTCAGTATTATGAGGACGGCGGCATCAGTGATGAGATCATGGCTGAGATCAACGAGTATATCGTAAAAATGGAGGAGATCACCGGCAAGAAGTTCGGCGATAAGGAAAATCCGCTCCTCGTTTCCGTTCGTTCGGGTGCAAGAGCATCCATGCCCGGTATGATGGATACAATCCTTAACCTCGGTCTTAACGAG